>NZ_JBQQCE010000910.1:0-1329 GCF_052245645.1 Streptomyces sp. KR55
CCGACGGTCTGCCCCGGGACGACCGCACCCCTGGCGGGCAGGAAAACTGACGCAGCCGCCACAGCCGCACCGCGAGGCGCCGGCCCCCGGAACGGGGTGCCGGCGCTTCCGCTTGTGCACCCTCAACTGGGGCTGGTTTCCGTGGCAGGGTGGAACGGGCAAGCCACAGGGGTCCAACAGAAGAGGGGGAAACGTGATCGTTTGGATCAACGGCGCGTTCGGTGCGGGGAAGACCACCACCGCACGGGAACTGATCGAACTGATCCCGAACAGCACGCTCTTCGACCCCGAGGTCATCGGCGGCGAACTGACACACCTGCTGCCGGCCAAACGCCTCGCCGAGGTCGGCGACTTCCAGGACCTGCCGATCTGGCGACGCCTCGTCATCGACACCGCGGCAGCGCTGCTCGCCGAACTCGGCGGCACACTCGTCGTGCCCATGACCCTGCTGCGCCAGGAGTACCGGGACGAGATCTTCGGTGGTCTCGCGGCCCGCCGTATCACCGTCCGGCATGTGCTTCTCACCCCGGCCGAAACGATCCTGCGCGACCGAATAGCGAACCGTGAGCTCCCGCCCGACGTGCCCGACGGCGAGATACGCACACGCCAGTGGTCGTACGACCACATCGAGCCGTACAAGGCCGCCCTCGCCTCCTGGCTGACCGCCGACGCCCACCCCATCGACAACGGCGCCCTCGCCCCGTACGAGACCGCCTCCCGTATAGCCGAGGCCGTCGCCTCCGGGGCCGCGCCCGTCTGTGACATCGTGCAGACCCCCGAACCCACCGCCGAGACGCTGGCCGCCGGTGTCCTCCTCTTCGACGAAAAGGGTCGCGTGCTGCTCGTCGACCCCACCTACAAGGCGGGCTGGGAGTTCCCCGGCGGTGTCGTCGAACCCGGCGAGGCGCCCGCCCGGGCCGGCATGCGCGAGGTCGCCGAGGAGACCGGGATCCGCCTCGACGACGTACCCCGCCTGCTGGTCGTCGACTGGTAGGCGCCCGCACCGCCCTGCTACGGCGGGCTGCGCCTCCTCTTCGACGGCGGAAGCCTCGGCTCCGCCGAGGCTCGTGAGGTGCTGCTGCCCGGACCCGAGCTGCGCGCCTGGCGCTTCGTCACCGAGGAGGAGGCCGCCGGCCTGCTGCCGCCGGTGCGCTACGAGCGGCTGCGCTGGGCACTGCGGGCCCGCGAACGCGGCGCGGCGCTCTACCTGGAGGCCGGGATCCCGGTCGGCTGAGCGCAGCTGTCCGCGCTCAGACGGGCGTGGCGGAGGCCGGTCAGCTCGCCGCGTAGTTGCGCAGGAACACGGCCTCCGCCACCGACAGCCGCTCC
>NZ_JBQQCE010000911.1:0-1315 GCF_052245645.1 Streptomyces sp. KR55
ACGGCGAATTCCAGGGGTCGTTGCAACACAGTGATCAACTGGCTGTGGTCAGGAGCTTAGCGAGGCGCTCGGCTGGGGTTTCCCAGCCGAGCGTTTTGCGTGGGCGGCTGTTGAGTTCGGCGGCGACGGCGTCCAGGTGCTCCCGGCTGTGCCGGGTCAGGTCGGTGCCCTTCGGGAAGTACTGCCGCAGCAGGCCGTTGGTGTTCTCGTTCGAGCCGCGCTGCCAGGGACTGGCTGGGTCGCAGAAGTAGACCGGGATGTCGGTGGCGAGGGTGAACGCCTTGTGCGCGGCCATCTCCGAGCCTTGGTCCCAGGTCAGGGACTGCTTCAGGTGCGGCGGAAGCGACGTGACGGCCGCGATCAGGGCGTCCCGGGTGCTGGCCGCGCTGTGGTCCTTGGGCAGCGGCGCGAGGAGGACGTAGCGGGTGCTGCGTTCGACGAGCGTGGCGATGGCCGACTTGCCTTCCTTGCCGATGATGAGGTCGCCCTCCCAGTGCCCGGGGACGGCCCGGTCGGTGGCTTCGGCGGGCCGCTCGCTGATCATCACCATGTCTTTGATGGCGCGGGGCTGGCGCTTGTAGGACTGCCGGTGCGGCCGGCGCATCGCTCGTCCGGTGCGCAGGGCGCGGGTCAGCTCGCGGCGTAGTTCACCGCGGCTCTGGACGTAGAGGGCCTGGTAGACCGTCTCGTGGACCACGTGCATCTCCGGCCGGTCGGGAAAACGGGCCCGAAGAGCCTGGCAGATCTGCTCGGGGCTCCAGCGTAGTGCGAGGTGGTGCTGGATGAAGTCCCGCAGCTCGGGGTTCTGCCCGATCTTGCCCGGCTTGGGGCGCGGGCGGCGCTGCTCGGCGCGGCGGTGGGCGGCGTGCGGCCGGTAGGCCCAGCGGGAGGCGTCCCCGCGCAGCGGCATGCCGTTGCGGCGTATCTCCCGGCTGATGGTCGACGGGCTGCGGCCCAGCTCGCGCGCGATCTGCCGGACGGATGCCTTCTCACGCAGCCGGTCGGCGATGTGGATGCGGTCCTCCTCCCGGAGGTACCGCGACAGGCCGGAAGCCGAAGCCTCCACGGTGATGGGAGGCTTCGGCTTTCCATAGGTCGGCGAGTGGTGACCGTTGCGCCACCGCTTGCCGGTTCGCAGGTTGATCCCGACAATCCGGCAGGCTTCTCTGCTGCTGTACCCCTGACGCATGAGCTGGAGGTATACCTCCCGTTCACGCGTCAGCCGACGGCCGCCCCCACCACGTCTGTCCTCGCGAATCTCGAAGTCCATCGCACCCCTTGAGCTGGGGTGTTGCGACGACCACTAGAACTCAAG
>NZ_JBQQCE010000912.1:0-1309 GCF_052245645.1 Streptomyces sp. KR55
CGGGGCCGAGCATGGGCTCGGATGATGATCGTGTATAGCTCTCGGGCGACGTAGCGCTTCAGGCAGCGGATGGCTTCGCGTCGGGTCTTGCCTTCGGCGATGCGTCGCTCGACGTAGCTGCGACTGCGTGTCTCCCAGCGGAGTCGAGCAAGGACGATCGTGTAGAGAGCCGAGTTGGCCTGACGGTCACCGCCTCGGTTGAGCCTTCTGCGCTGTGTCTTGCCCGAGGAGGCTTCGACCGGGCTCACCCCGCAGAGCGCGGCAAACGAAGCCTCGCTGTGGAGCCGTTCGGGATTGTCGCCTGTGGCAATGAGTAGCGCCGCGGCGGTGTCCGGACCCACGCCGTAGCAGTCAAGCAGCTGCGGGATGTGCTGCCTGATCACGTCGGTGATCTGCTGCTTGAGAGCGGCGATCTCATCGTCGAGTTCCTCGACTCGACGGGCGAGCAGCCGCAGGGTGAAGACCGCGGCCGCTGTGGCCGTGCCAGCCGTAGACCTATGCAGTGTCATGCAGGCTCGGAGCAGTTTGGGAATGGTCAGCCCATCAAGGGACTCTCGCAGCTCTGGACTGGCCGTCACAAGTACCGCCCTGAGCTGGTTGATGGCCTGGGTGCGGGCTTTGACCGCGGAGACCTTGGCCATCTTGTAGAGCCGGAGAGCTTCAACGGGGCCGTCAGCGAGCTTGGCCGTCGCGGTGGCTCGGCCGGACAGCACGGCATGCGCTGCTGCCTCGGCGTCGATGGTGTCGGTCTTGCCGCGACGGCGGCGTGTTGCCTTGTCCGGCTGGTTCACCTCGATGACGGTCAGTTCGTTGGTGCGCAGAAAGCGGCTCAGCGCAGCTCCGTAGGAGCCGGTGCACTCGACTCCAGCGCGGCTGACCAGGCCCGATGAACGGGCCCAGTCCAGCAGTTCCTGGTAGCCATCGGCCGTGGCGGGAAAGCTCCGGGAGTCGATCAACTTGCCCGTGGTCTCGACCACGGCTGCCACGTGGGCGTCCTTGTGGGTGTCGACACCCAGGACGACCTCACGATGGCAGTCATGGTGAAAACGGATCGGCTGGGCCATGCTGGCACTGGTCATCGGTCTCCTGCCATCGAACCGGAGCTGGTGGCCGTCGCCGGGCTGGCAGGGTGGTCAGGACTGTGACGGTGCCTGTCGCGAAGGCCCCTATCGGGACACACCCGCCGGCCTGGCGGCAACGAGTGCCGTCCCGGACAGTGGCCGACAGATCAAGACTCAGGACAAGACAGTCAGTCGTATCGCGGGTCAGGCCACCGCCGAGACGGCACCGCCATCCTCACAGTCGTATC
>NZ_JBQQCE010000913.1:0-1303 GCF_052245645.1 Streptomyces sp. KR55
CGACTGCTTGGCGTCGGCGGCGCCAGTTCGACCAGCTCAGCGCGTGGTGTCGTCCGCGGTGTCCGCTCAGGTGCGGGGGCCGGGCACGACAAGCTGCCAGGAGTCGCCGAACCTCCGCCACTGTGAGCCCGATGGCCCCGGGTGTCTCACCTGTTCCGCCCCCTTTTCCCAGGGCTGGTGTGCCGTAGCGGCCAAGAAAGCGTGAGCGAGCATGGCCAAAGTGATGTGCCGATACCAGCCCACGTAGCGGCGGACCTCGTACTGATCCAGGCCGCACTCGTTCTTCGCGGCCTGGAAGCACTCCTCGATCGCCCAGCGCGCCCCGGCGACCCGCACCAGCTCGTGGACGGTGACCTGAAGGGGCGCGTAGGCGAGGTAGTAGGCGATCTCGTCGGGCTTGCTGATACTGCGCCGGGCCAGTGCCCACCGCATCCGGTGAGGGACCTCGCCCTGATAGTCGAACTCGGCGACGGCCGGCAGCCGCACCGCTGCCCAGTGGTAGACGCGGGGCCCCTTCGCGCCGTCGCCGCAGGAGATCTTCTCCCACGCCTCGTCCGGGGCCTGCGCGAACAGGCCCTCGATCCGCGAACAGCCCACGCTGAACTGGGACTTGGGGACGGCCAATACGTAGCCGACACCCGACTGCTCCAGCAGCCGGCGGAATCGGTTGTCCTGACCGTAGGCGGAATCCGCAGTGACCCAGGTAATGGGCAGCGGCGAGGCCAGGGCCCGCAGCACCATGCGCCTGGCCAGTTCGCCTTTGGTGGCGAACTCCCGCTCGTCGGGGACCCTTGCGGTGCGGCAGCGTTCCCGGTCCTCAGTCCAGGATTTCGGGAGGTAGAGCTCGCGGTCGACCAGAGCCCGGCCGCGGGCGGAGGCGTAGGCGGCGAAGACGCCGATCTGGCAGTTCTCGGTCCGGCCGGCAGTTCCGGAGTACTGGCGCTGGACCCCGGCGGAGGTGTTGCCCTTCTTGATGAACCCGGTGTCGTCGATGATCAGGACGCCACCAGCCTCGCCGAGCTTGCCGGCGACGTATACCTGCAGGTCGTCGCGGATGTCATCGGGCTCCCACTTCGATCCGGCGAGGAGGTGCTGCAGGCCGTCAGGGGTGGAGTGACCGGCCTGTTCGGCCAGCTGCCAGCTGTTCTTGCGGGCCACCGGGGCGAGCAGCCCGCGCACGTAATCCCGCATGCGGCGGCGGAGCTCGACTCGGCCGAAGCGGTGCCCGATGGTCAGGAAGAGATCGTCCAGTTCGAGGTCCCACTGCGCGGCGGCAGACTCGGTGATCACCCTCGGAGGCTGC
>NZ_JBQQCE010000914.1:0-1301 GCF_052245645.1 Streptomyces sp. KR55
GTTGACTGGGCCCCGCGTCGCCACAACTCCCACGCACGAGCGCGGATGTTGCGGGAGCCTCCCCCACTCTCGGCTTCGCTCGAGCGGGAGGTGCCCCCATCGGTCCGCGTGCGCAACGACGCCGCAGGACCGGCAGGCGAACCAGGCCTGGGAGACCCGGTTCGCCCTGTCGATGTGCCCGCACTCGGCGCAGGTACGGGAGGTGTACGCCGGATCGACGTACACCACCGGCACCCCGCCCGGCGGGCCTTGTACGCGATGAACGCCCCCAGCTGCGCGAACGACCAGCCGTGGAGGGTGGCCCGTTGGGGCTTTGCAAGCCGTACCCGCTCGCGGATGCCCGTGAGGTCCTCCAGGGCGATCCCGCGACCGGTGCGTTCCGCCTCCGCCACCACATGCTTCGCGGTCTTGTGGTCAATGTCCCTGGCCCGCCGCGCCTCCTTGCACCGCCGCTTCTTCAGGCGCCGCTTGGCGGACGGGGTGTTCTTCTTCTGCAGCTTGGCGCGCAGCTTCCGTTCCCGGACCCGGATGCGGTTCAGCTCACGCCCGGCCAGGATCTCGCCGTCGGAGGTGGTGGCGATGTTCACGATGCCCAGGTCGAGGCCGAGGAAGTCCCCCGGATCCGTGTCCGGCGCGGCTTCGGGTCCCTCGCAGGTGGCCAGCAGGAACCACATGCCGTCCCGGCAGACCAGGTCGGACTCGCCCTTGCGGTACAGGGCGAGGGTGGCCATCTGCTCGGGAGAGGCGGTGAAGGCCACGTCCTTCACCCGCCCCGAAACCGTCCAGATCGACACCCGGCGTTCGGGGATCTGCCAGGACAGCATCCGGTCGTCGTAGGGCTGCGCGCTCTGCGGCCGGAAGGCGATCGGCTTCCCGGCGGCCTTCCGGTACCGCCGGGAGCCGGGCTTGCCCAGGTTCCCGGCCTTCAGGTTGGCCTTCAGCGTGGCGTACGCGTCGCACGTCTTCTTGATCACGTGCTGGGCGGCCTGCGCGCCCAGCCGCCACCGGGCCTTGATCTCGCCGTAGGTGTGCTCGCGCAGCGCGAAGTCCCGCTTCACACCCTTTTCGAAGGCCACGCCGCTGGCCCAGGTCGCCGCCTCGTTGCAGGCGCGCAGGGTCGCCTCAAGTGCCGCCGCCTGCACGAGCGTCGGCAGCAGCTTTACCTGCACCACCAGCTTCACGATCATCAAACCTACACACGCGTACGACCGCCCCCCGTACGTTCACCACACGTCACCCGACCGGGTGACGCCGTCACCGCGCACGCGGCACCGGCTCCGCCGGACACGGCACCCGGCCGC
>NZ_JBQQCE010000915.1:0-1298 GCF_052245645.1 Streptomyces sp. KR55
CGGACACCCTGCCGACGATCCAGGCGTTCAGCGCCAGCCATGAGCCCAGCCCCTGGATGGGTGACCGGCAGACCTTCCAGGTGATGCCGTCCGCCGCCGCCGGAACCCCGGACAACGGCCGTGAGGCACGGGAGCTGGCCTTCCGGCACGAGAACGAGACCGCGCGGCCGTACTACTACGGCGTACGGTTCGAGAACGGGCTGAAGGCCGAGATGGCGCCGACCGACCACGCGGCGGTGCTCCGCTTCACCTACCCCGGCGACGACGCGAGCGTCCTCTTCGACAACGTGACGGACCAGGCGGGCCTCACGCTCGACAAGGAGAACGGGATCGTCACCGGCTACTCCGACGTGAAGTCCGGGCTGTCGACGGGAGCGACCCGCCTCTTCGTCTACGGCGTGTTCGACAAGCCGGTGACGGACGGGGCGTCGAGCGGGGTCAAGGGGTACCTGCGGTTCAAGGCCGACGACCGAACCGTCACGCTACGGCTCGCGACCTCCCTCATCAGCGTCGACCAGGCCAGGGACAACCTGCGCCAGGAGGTCCCGGACGGCACGTCCTTCGAGGAGGTCAAGGACCGTGCCCAGCGGCAGTGGGACCGGCTGCTCGGCAAGGTCGAGGTCGAGGGCGCGACGCCGGACCAGCTGACGACGCTGTACTCCAGCCTGTACCGGCTGTACCTGTACCCCAACTCCGGCTTCGAGAAGGTCGGCTCGAAGTACCAGTACGCCTCCCCGTTCTCGCCGATGCCGGGCCCCGACACCCCGACGCACACCGGCGCGAAGATCGTGGACGGCAAGGTGTACGTCAACAACGGTTTCTGGGACACCTACCGGACGACCTGGCCGGCGTACTCGCTGCTGACGCCCTCTCAGGCGGGCGAGATGGTCGACGGGTTCGTGCAGCAGTACAAGGACGGTGGCTGGACCTCGCGCTGGTCCTCGCCGGGGTACGCCGACCTGATGACCGGCACGTCCTCGGACGTCGCCTTCGCGGACGCGTACGTCAAGGGCGTCGACTTCGACGCGAAGGCGGCGTACGACGCGGCGGTGAAGAACGCGACGGTGGTGCCGCCGTCGTCGGGCGTGGGCCGCAAGGGCATGGCGACCTCACCCTTCCTCGGCTACACCAGTACCGACACGCACGAGGGCCTGTCGTGGGCGCTGGAGGGCTACCTCAACGACTACGGCATCGCGCAGATGGGCCGGGCCCTGTACCGGGAGACCGGCGAGAAGCGCTACAAGGAGGAGTCCGCGTACTTCCTCGACCGCGCCCAGGAGTACGTGAACCTCTTCGAC
>NZ_JBQQCE010000916.1:0-1292 GCF_052245645.1 Streptomyces sp. KR55
TCATCAACGGCTGGCTGTGCGAGATGCAGGTCGGCACGATGCCGGAGGGGCTGCTGCACGACCCGGGCCTGAAGGGCCTGTCGGCGGAGGAGGTGTACGACCGGATCGCGGGCGACCTGCGCCGGATGCGCCGGCTGCCGACCCTGCGCGGCAAGGGCGTGGGCGACATCCTCGGCGGACCGCTCGGCAGCCCGCGCGACTACGTCGACCTGGACGAGTTCTACCGCCGCGGCCTCTGCCAGGGCCTCGACCTGCACCAGCAGCAGGAGCGCGGCTTCCTGCCCGGCGGCCTGGTCGAGGAGATCCGCGCGCTCAGCCAGCCGCCGCTGCCCTGGGACGCGCAGCTCGCCCGCTGGTTCGACGAGTTCGTGCCCCGCCCCGAGCCCGTACGGTCGTACGCCCGTCCCTCGCGCCGCCAGGCATCCACCCCCGACATTCCCCGGGCCGGCCGGTACTTCCCGCCCGAGGAGATCGCCCGCTGCACCTTCGGCGTCGTCCTGGACACCTCCGGATCGATGGACCGCACGCTGCTCGGCAAGGCGCTGGGTGCGATCGCCTCGTACGCCGAGGCCCGGGACGTGCCGGCCGCCCGCGTCGTGTTCTGCGACGCGGCTCCGCACGACGCGGGCTACCTTCCGGTCACCGACATCGCGGGGAAGGTACGGGTGCACGGCCGCGGCGGTACGGTCCTGCAGCCCGGGATCGATCTGCTGCACCGCGCGGACGACTTCCCGCCGGCCGCGCCGGTCCTGGTGATCACGGACGGCTGGTGCGATGTGCTGCGGGTGCGCCGCGAGCACGCCTACCTCGTTCCCCAGGGCGCCCGCCTGCCGTTCACCCCCCGTGGACCTGTGTTCCGCGTACGGTGAGCCGGAATGTGATCGGATGGTGCCCGAGAACCCCGGAGACGGGGTCGCATCAAAAGCATGTGGCATCACAAGCATGTGACATCAAAAGCATGTGAAAGGAAGAACCGTGGCAACCACGCGCTCCGCACACACCGTCTGGGAAGGCAACCTGCTCGAGGGCAACGGCGTCGTCACCTTCGACTCCTCCGGCATCGGCCAGCAGCCGGTGTCGTGGCCGTCGCGCGCCGAGCAGGCGAACGGCAAGACCAGCCCCGAGGAGCTGATCGCCGCCGCCCACTCCAGCTGCTTCTCCATGGCCCTGTCGCACGGCCTGACCGGCGCCGGGACCCCGCCCACCAAGCTCATCACCTCGGCCGACGTGACCTTCCAGCCCGGTGAGGGCATCACCGGTATCCACCTCACCGTCGAGGGCACGGTCCCCGG
>NZ_JBQQCE010000917.1:0-1283 GCF_052245645.1 Streptomyces sp. KR55
ATACGCGTGTCGCCTTGTGTCTGGTCGAGACGCCGGGCGGCCTCCTCGGCGGTGCAGTGGGCGAGGAGCATGACGATGGCGGTCTTGGCGTGGCCTCCGGCCGCTCGCAGGGCCTCGGAGGCGGTGTCGGAGTCGGCACCGGTGGCCTGGACGACCATCCGGCGGGCCCGGTCGACGAGCTTGTCGTTGCTGGCCCGGACGTCGACCATGAGGTTCCCGTAGACCTTGCCGATGCGCACCATGGAGGCGGTCGAGAGCATGTTGCAGACCATCTTCTCGGCGGTGCCGCCCTTGAGCCGGGTCGAGCCGGTGAGGACCTCGGGGCCGGTGGGGACCTCGATCGGGATGTCGGCGTACCGGCTGACCACCGCGTCGCGGTTGCAGGCGACCGACACCGTGACGGCTCCCTTGGCTGCGGCGTGCTTCAGGCCGCCGACGACATAGGGGGTACGGCCGCTGGCGGCGAGTCCGACAACGGTGTCCCGGTCGTTCACGCCTATCTCGTCGAGGTCGGCGACTGCCCTCGCGGGTTCGTCCTCGGCTCCTTCGACCGCCACGACGAACGCGCCCGGGCCGCCGGAGAGCAGGCCCACGACCTGCTCGGGGGAGGTGCCGAAGGTCGGGGGGCACTCGACGGCGTCGAGCAGTCCGATACGACCGCTGGTGCCGGCGCCGATGTAGATCAGCCGTCCGCCCCGCCGCAGCGACTCGGTGATCGCCTCGACGGCGGCCCCGATCTCCGGGAGGGCGTCACGTACGGCGAGGGCGACGGTCTGGTCCTCGGCGTTCATGACCGAGAGCAGTTCGGAGAGCGGCATGCGGTCCAGTTCGGCGGTCCGCTCGTTGCGGGTCTCGGTGCCCAGTGTGCTGAGGTCCACGGCGCGGTCGTCCTTTCAGGGTGGTGCTCAGGGTGGTGCCGGCAGGAGGAAAGGGGGGTGTCGGCGGTCAGTCGCCGGTCTGAGTGCGGCGCTGCGGCTGCGAGCGCCTGCGGCGCTGGACTGCCCCGTACGTCTTCTCGAGTGCGGCGGTCGTGGCGTCGAAGGAGCGCTGGGCCACGCCGACGAACAGGCAGTCGATGAGCGCGAGTTGGGCGATGCGGCTGACGGTCGCGCCGGAACGGAAGGGGGTCTCCCGGGCGCAGGTCGTCAGCACGAGGTCCGCGCATTCGGCGAGGGTGGAGCGCGGCACGTTGGTGAGGGCGATGGTGGTGGCGCCGCGTTCGGCGGCGGCCTGGAGGGGCTCGATGGTGTCCTCGGTCTCCCCGGAGTGGGAGATGGCCAGGG
>NZ_JBQQCE010000918.1:0-1268 GCF_052245645.1 Streptomyces sp. KR55
GCTCCAGGTGGTGGCCAAGGAGCGCCCCGAACTCCGGGTCGGCGCCCTCGACTTCGCCTCGGCCGATCTCACGGGCGAGGACGCGACCGCCGCCCTGGCCGACGCGATCCTGGCCGCGCCCGCCGACGCCACCGGCCGCACCGTCGCCCTGCGCGGCGGGGCCCGCTACGTCCGCCGCCTCGGCCGCGTCACCCTGCCCGCGCCCGGCCCCGTCTTCCGGGACGGCGGCGTCTACCTGCTCATCGGCGGCACCGGCGGCATCGCCCAGGAACTCAGCCGCCACCTCGCCGAGCGCCACCGGGCCCGGCTGGTGTGGTTCAGCCGCGGCGACCTCGGCCCCGAACAGCGCGCCGCCGCCGAGGAGATCCGCGCCCTCGGCGGCGACGTCGCCCACGTCCGCGGCGACGCCTGCGCCGCCGCCGACCTCGCCGCCGCCGTCGCCGAGGCGCACCGCCGCTTCGGCGCCCTGCACGGGGTCGTGCACGCCGCGATGGTGTTCGACAACCATGCCCTCGCCGATCTCGACGAGGAGACCTTCACCGCCGCGACCCGCGTCAAGACCGAGGGCGCCGCCGCGCTCGCCGCCGCCGTCGACGGCCAGGACCTCGACTTCCTGGTCTACTTCTCCTCCGCCGGCTCCTTCGGCAGCTTCGCCGGCAACGGCGCCTACATCTGCGCCTCCGCCACCGAGGACGCCTACGCGCTGTTCCTGCGCGACCGGCTGCCGTATCCGGTGACCGTCGTCAACCAGGGCTACTGGGGCATGGTCGGCTCCGGCGCCCAGCCCGGACTCGCCGACATCTTCGCCGGGCTCGGCATCCAGGGCTTCAGCCCCGCCGCGGGCATCGCCGCCGTCCACCGCATCCTCGGCAGCGGGCTGCCGCAGGTCATGCCGATCCGCGCCGGGCGCCGGGCCCTGGAGGCCATGGGCCACGACCCGGCCCTGGACGGCGAGGTCCTCGGCGGCGGCCACCCGGCCGCCCTGGCCGCCGCGGCCGGACACCTCGGCACCGGTACCGCCGCCGCCCCGGCCGCCCGCCGCGTCCTTACCGGATACGAGGAGCTGGAGGCCGTCTCCGCACCCATGCTGCTCGGCGTCTACCAGCGCATGGGAGCCTTCCGGCGCTCCGGCGAACGGCACGGCGCCGAGGAGCTGCGCGGCCGCCTCGGCATCCTCGACCGCTTCCGGCGGCTGCACGAGGCACTGCTCAACATCCTGGCCGACGCCGGGTTCCTGACCCGCGACGGCGACCTGGTCAGCACCACCC
>NZ_JBQQCE010000919.1:0-1262 GCF_052245645.1 Streptomyces sp. KR55
TCAATGTCATGCTCGGTAGTAGTTCCGCGGGTTCGCTCGACCACTCGGTGCCCCGTTTCCGGTGGCCAGGTCCCATTGTGCGGCCCGCGGGACGCCCGTGGGCCGGCGGCAGTGGCTTGATAGGAGCGTGAGTCCGTCTGCATTGAGGTGTGCCCGTCGACCGGCCTGCTCGTTCCGCGAGCACGGAGGATGGACCGATGGTCGTTCTGGGGATCGATGCCCACAAGCGCAACCACACTGCAGTCGCCGCTGACGACCAGGGCCGCGAACTCGGGGCCCGCACCACCGGCACCACCAGCGCCGATCACCTGCGCCTGCTCGCCTGGGCACGGCGGTTCGGCGACCAACGCCTGTGGGCGGTGGAAGACTGCCGACACCTCTCCCGGCGCCTGGAAGCCGATCTTCTGGCAGCTGGCGAACGCATCGTCCGCGTGCCGCCCAAGCTCATGGCCCACTGCCGCACCGCGGCCCGCACCTACGGCAAGTCCGACCCCATCGACGCCCTGGCGGTCGCCCGCGCCGCGCTGCGCGAACCCGACCTGCCCACCGCCCAGCTGGACGGGCCCAGCAGAGAGTTGCGCCTGCTGGTCGACCATCGCGACGACCTGGTCGCCGAACGCACCCGCATCATCAACCGGCTGCGCTGGCATCTGCACGAGCTCGCCCCTGACCTCGATCCCCCGGCCCGCAGCCTGACGCACTCCCGGCAGACCGCCGTGGTAGCCGACTTCCTCCGCGGTGCCGACGGCGTCGTCGCCCGGCTGGCCAGCAGGTGCCTGGCCCGCTGCCAAGCCCTGACCGAGGAGATCCACGAGCTGGACGCGGAGATCACCGGCAGCATCGAAGTGCTCGGCGCGAGCCTGCTGAAAATCCCCGGCTGCGGCACGCTCACCGCCGCGAAGATCCTCGGGGAGACCGCCGATGTCACGCGGTTCAAGTCCAAGGATGCCTTCGCCCGCCACAACGGCACCGCGCCTCTGCCCGTGTGGTCGGGCAACCGCGAACGGCACCGCCTCAGTCGCGTCGGAAACCGCCAACTCAACACAGCCCTGCACAGGATCGCGGTCACCCAGGCGCACTACCACCCCGACGCACGCGCCTATCTGAAGCGACGGCAGGACTCCGGCGACACCATGACCGAAGCGCTCCGTGCCCTCAAACGCCGACTGTCCGACGTCGTCTACCGAGCCCTCCAGCACGATGCCCAAGCGTCACACGACCACGTGAACACGCTCGCAGTGGCTGCTTGACATAGGAGTAAT
>NZ_JBQQCE010000092.1:0-25697 GCF_052245645.1 Streptomyces sp. KR55
ACGGCGTAGGTCGAGAAGGCGGCGAGCGTGCCCACCGCCGAATCGACCTCCGGAAAGAAGACCTCGTTGAAGGCGAGAGCGGACGCGGTGCCGTAGATGAAGAAGTCGTAGTACTCGGCAACGGTGCCGACAACGGATGCTCCGACGGTGCGCCGCAGCTCCTTCGGTGGTGCCGATGTCACGGGCGCGGCGCTGTCGTGTCCGCTCATAAGGCTGCCTCCTTGCAGTCCAAACGCTACCCAAGTCCCCTTGGCGTCGGCTACCATACAAGTACTTCAGTCGCGCTCGTCAAGGGATGGGAGAGCCCGGATGGCATCCACCGAAGGACTGCACGCCGCACGCGCCCGGGGCCGCAACACCCGGCAACTGGTCCATGAGCTGCTGCGCTCGCGGATCATCAGCCTTGACCTGGAGCCCGGGGCGGCCCTGTCGGAGAACGACCTCGCGGCCGAACTCGGTGTCAGCCGGACCCCCGTGCGGGAGAGCCTGATCCTGCTCGGGGAGGAGGGACTCGTCGACGTCTACCCGCAGCTGGGGACCTTCGTCTCGCGCATCCGCGAGCGAGACATCGCCTCCGCGCAGTTCATCCGCGAGGCACTCGAGTGCGCGGCCCTGCGCGACGGTGTGACCAAGGCGACCGCGCATGACGTGGCTGAACTCAGAGCCCTGCTGGTCGCCCAGACCGAGGCCGAGCAGCGAGAGGACCCGGAGGCGTTCTTCCGACTGGACGAGCAGTTCCACGCCCGGCTCATGGCCGCGGGCGGACATGCCGAGGCTTGGCCGGTCGTGAGCCAGGCCAAGGCCCAGCTCGACCGGGCGCGACGCCTGTCCCTGCCGCTCACCCAGCAGCTCTCCCTATTGATCAGCCAGCACACCGCGGTGGTCGATCAGCTCGAACAGCACGATCTGGACGGGGCCGACCAGGCCCTGCGGGGACATCTGCGTCAGGTCTTCACCGACGTGGAGACCATCCGGGCGCAGCACCCGGAGCTCTTCAGCGACACGGACGCCCCGGTCCGACCGCGCCGTGACACACGTCGCCGGACAGGCGTTCCCGACGCCGGCTGATCTGCCCCTGCCTGCCGCCACACGCCCAAGGGACGAAAAATCATGCACACAGCGAACCAGCACTCAGCGACTCCACGGCAGCCGCTGAGCCGCACCCTGCTCGAGAGCCGCATCATCGCGGTCCTGCGGGCCTCCGATGCCCGATACCTGCTTCCGGCCGCCGAGGTGCTGGTGGAGCAGGGCATCCGCAGCATGGAGGTCACCCTCACCACGGCTGGAGGCCTCCAGGCGATCTCCGAGTTGAGGGCCGCGCTGCCCGACGAGGTCGAGGTGGGGGCGGGCACCGTCCTGTCCGTCGAGGACCTCGACGCGGTGCTCGACGCGGGCGCGGCCTATGTGGTCACCCCGCACACCGATGCGGAGCTCATCCGCGCCGCGGTGGCCCGCAAAGTGGCGATCATCCCGGGCGGGCTGACCCCCACCGAACTCAGTACGGGTTGGGCGGCCGGCGCGAGCGCGGTCAAGCTCTTCCCGGCCTCGACCGTCGGACCGCAGTACGTCAAGGACCTCCACGGCCCCTTCCCGCAGATGCCGGTGATCCCCTCCGGAGGCGTCGGCAGGGCGACTGCCGGCGACTGGATCAAGGTCGGCTGCCCTGCGGTCAGCATGGGCGGCCCCTTGCTCGGCGACGCCCTGAAGGGTGGCGACCTGGCCGCACTGCGCGAGCGCGCCAAGCAGGCCGTCGAGTCCGTGGCCGCCGCAGCGCAGGAGGCCGGTCGTGGCTGAACTCATCCGCAGCGGCGTCGTCACCGTCGGCGAGACCATGGCACTGCTGGCCGCGGAACGCACCGGGCCGCTGAGCCATGTGCCCAGCATGTCCGTGGGCGTCGGCGGCGCCGAGAGCAACGTGGCCATCGCCCTGCAGCGGCTCGGCGTGCCTGCCACCTGGATCGGAAGGGTGGGCGAGGACTCCTTCGGCAAGCTCGTCCTGCGCGAGCTGCGGGCCGAGGGGCTCGACGTACGCGGGATCGTTGACCCTGCAGCACCCACCGGGCTGATGGTCAAGGAACGCCGCACGGCCCGGTCGCTGGGCGTGTGGTACTACCGCGCCGGCAGCGCGGGATCCCGGCTGCGGCCGGAGGACATCACCGAGAGCGTCCTCGCCCATGCCGCCCTGCTCCATGTCACGGGTATCACCCCGGCGCTGTCCGACCCGGCCGCAGACGCGGTACGCCACGCGATCGAACTCGCCCGCCGACACGGTCTGACCGTGTCGTTCGACGTCAACTACCGCAGCAAGCTGTGGTCTCGCGAGGCTGCGGGAAAGGGCCTGCTCGACATCATGCGCGCGTGCGACGTCGTCTTCGCCGGCCCCGAGGAAGCCTCGCTCTTCGTCCCGGAGGATGAGGACCCCCACACTCTGGCGTCTGCGCTGTGCGACCTCGGGCCCTCGCAGGCCATCATCAAGCTCGGCGCCCAGGGGTGTGCAGCAGTGATCGACGGCGAGCAGTACTCCCGCCCGGCGGTGAAGGTCGACGTGATCGACTCCGTGGGCGCCGGCGATGCTTTCGTCGCCGGATACCTCGCCGAACTGCTGGCCGACGCGCCGCCGACCGTGCGCCTGGACACCGCCGTGACCACGGGTGGCTTCGCCTGCACTGTGCCCGGCGACTGGGAAGGACTGCCCACCCGCGCCGAGTTGGGGATCCTTGGCAGCGCAGAGGACGTCATCCGGTAGTCACTGCCTTCGCCGCCCCGGCCCCTCATGACCGGCAAGGCCTGCCGTTACCTCGGATTCCACACTTTACTGATCGTTTCAGAGTGGGAGCGGTGCGTTGGCGGGTAACACTGCCGTCCCGCCGCTGCCGAGGCGGGCGCTGCGCTGTGCTGTGCGTGCGCGGCAGCACATCCGCCGCCGCGGCAGGTCGGCCTGGACCGCGTGCACGCGTCGCCGGACGTCACGTTTGTTCCCGGATAGGGGGTAGCAGGCTCTGTGGATGCCGTGACCCATGGTGTGGGGCTTGATAGGGCACTGCCTCGCTCCAAGTCGTCAAAGCGCGAGCTCCTTCTGGCCGAAGTGTGATCCGGGGAGGCACATGGCTGAGCAGCGTTTCTGGGTTTGTTCACGTTGTGGCTTCTGTCGGGAGCACCACGCAGATTTCGTAGCCGCCGTCGCTCGTCGGACCCGAGGTCATGGTGCCGCCGAGGAGCTCGGTGCGCTGGCGAAGACCGATCAAGCCGTGGTGTGCACTGGGGAGAGGAAGGGCCGGCCGGGTCGGCGCGGTGTTGGTAACCCTGACGCGGACGCGGCCATTGGCGTGGCACAGGTCGATGCGTGCGGTAGCACCAGGGGCGTGTTTGCGTGTGTTGGTCAGGGCTTCCTGGACCGTGCGGTAGATCGCGCGCTGGACGGTGGGCGAAAGATCTTCGGGCAGGTCCGTTTTGAGCTCGGTCTCGATCCCGCAGCCGTCGGCCAGCTTTTGGAGGTCGGTGAGGGCCGGTTGCGGGGTCAGTTCCGTGGGGCGGCCACCGGAGGCGCGGAGGACGGCGACCATGTGGCGCAGCTCGTCGAGCGTCTGCGCACTCAGTCGCCTGATCGTCGCAGCGGCCTCCTTGACGTCGGGATCTCTCGTGCCGACCTGCAGCGCTCCGGCACGCACGGCAATCAGACTGACCTGGTGGGAGACGACATCGTGCATTTCCCGCGCGAGCTGGGCGCGTTCCTTGGCCAGAACGGCTTGTGTGGTCAGCAGCTGTTGATGGTCACGCGCCTCCGAGATTTCGGTCAGTCTCAGCGAGAGGTCGCGGCGTGTCTGTACGAGCTGCCCCAGGAACACGACAGCTGCCGCCGTCGCGGAGGTGTAGCCGAGCGTGATCAGCGTCGAGGGGTCGGTCAGATCGAGGTCCATCGACGGCAGGAGCGTCGCGTCGCTGAACGCGTAGGCCAGGGCGCACAGGACCAACAGAGTCCGAGGGCGACTGAGGGAGGCGAGTGTGTACAGCGCGACCAGGCACGCGAAGACCGCATCGGACAGCAGGACGGCTGGGAGGGTGAGGGCGAAGGTGAGCAGCGGTCGCCGCCGGCGCAGCAGCAGGGCGACGGCAGCTGCCAGGCCACAGGCCGTCCGCCACGGCTCCTCGGCATCCCAGTGAACCCAGACATCGAGGAGGGCCAGACCCACCGCCACGCCGTCCAGGAGCAGCGGGGCCGGGCGGCGGGTCATTCTGTTCTCCTGGTGAGAAGTCCGGCCCGTTGGGCGAAGAGGGCGGCCTGCACCCTGCCGCTCACCTCCAGCTTGGCGAGGATCGCGCTGACGTGATCCTTGACCGTGCCGGTGCTCAGGTGCATCCGGTTCGCGATGTCGGCGTTCGACAGGCCCTCGGCGATGAGGACGAGCACTTCACGCTCACGGTCGGTCAGGCGCTTGAGAACCTGCGGTGGGTGTTCCTGCGCTCCGGCGCTCAGGTAGCCCTCCACCACCACGCGCGTCACCTTGGACGACAGCACCGTGCCGCCGCGGGCCAGGCTCCGCACCGCGAGCGGCAGTGCCTCGGGATCGGTGTCCTTGAGAAGGAAACCGGCAGCACCCGAGCGCAGTGCCGTCTCCACGTACTCGTCCATGTCGAACGTGGTCAGCATGGCCACCACTGGAGGCTCCGGCAGTTCGCGAATGTCACCCAGGACGGTGAGCCCGTCCACGTCCGGCATCCGGATGTCCAGCAGAACGACGTCGGGGCGCGTCTCGCGCACCGTCCGCAGAGCCTGCCCGCCGGACACCGCCCCAACGACCTCGATACCGTCGGCGGCGTCAAGGATGCGCTGGAAGCCCGTGCGGATCAGGGCTTCGTCGTCGACCACCAGTACCCGGATCACGTGTGCTCCAGCCGCTATCGGACCACTGTCCGATTCGTACCACGGCGAGGGCGGATCCGCCGCTGGGCGCTGTCCGCCGAGAGGCCCTCGGCCCGCCATGGCAGCCGGTCCAGGGGCTGGACCACGTGGTTTCAGATCGTCGCCGTGGCTCGCTCAGCATCCTGGCACCTTCGGCGCCGGCGCTGTCCACTCCGCTGAGTTCGTTCCTCCTGCCGCGGTGGCGCCGCTGCCGAGCGCCCCATCGAAAAGTTGCGCCAGTCCGCTGACGAGAAGGGCATGGAGGTCATGGCCGGACGAGGAGGGGTGGATACCGTCCGGTTGCCTGCGTGCTCAGCACCGCGACGGATGCAGAGCCGTCGGCCGGCTGCTGTTGCTGCGGGATGGCCATGCGGCCGAGCCGGGCATTCCAGCAGCCGTCGCGCATCGTCAGCGTGACCGCGGACAGGGGCGGAACACCGAGATGCCAGAAGGCGCGGGCAGGTGCGGACAGGGCATGGACCAGTGAGCCTCGGATGACGGAAGCCTCGGTGATCGTGAGTATGCGCTCCGTGTCGGCGGGCAGAGAACTCAGCCATGCCGCTGTCCGACGGCAGAGCCGAGCGACGGACTCGCCCCCGTGCGGTGCGGCGTCGGGATCCGTCAGCCAAGCCGAGAAGCCGTAGGGGTCCTCGGCCACGATGTCTTTGCGCGGGCGGCCGTACCAGCTGCCGCAATCCAGGTCACGCAGGGCAGTCTCGGGCGTGGCTGCGATCGCGAGGGCCTCAGCGGCCCGCGCGCAGCGGGCGGAGGGCGCTCGGAGCGCCAGTGAGTACGGCGGAAGGACATCTTCCGTCGCTGTGTCCTCACGCCGTCCGCGGTCACTCAAGGCACCGCCCCCGAAGACCAGGTCATCGCTGACTTCCGCGCCGGTTGCACACAGCATCGTCACTCGCAGAGTCACCTTGCGACCTCCCTCTCCGATCGGGACGGGGACGCTGCCGGCCCGGTCATGTGATCAAGCGGGCGGGCTTGGCGGCCCGCTGTGACAGGCACTCCAGCGGGCCGGGCCGGAAGAGACGGGTCCGCGGGATGGCCGGCTCCATGGCTGCGACAGCAAACCCGAGGAGCACCAGCAACGCGGCCCGATCCTCCAAGCCATCGGTGCCCAGCAGACGGATGTCCACGGTGTGGACCACGGAGGCCGTCAGGAGGTCGAGCCGACCACAGCATTGGTCACAAGACTTCAGGAACCGTGCTGGTACAGCCATCCGGCAGGTGGCCGGACTGCCCCCGCCGACCGGCGGGCCCTCATCCGCCGGTGGTCGGGCCGTTGACCGCGGGGCGCGGGACGGGTCTCATCGTCGCGACCGAGTGGGGAACAGACAGGGCAGCAGCGACGCGGGCCGTGGGAGCGGGCGAGGGGGGTGCGGAAGGAGGGGGCGTCGACCGGATCTGTCTTGGCAGTGGGAAATGATCTACATGCTCGCGGGAAACGATCTTTGTGGCCCCTGTATGTGCGCTGACCAGCCCATTTCGCCGGTTCCCCTACGTGGCTGATCTGCGCGAACGCCTGCGCACCCTGCCGCCTCCCGTCGACGCGTCCGGCGCCGCATCGGCCTGACGCCGTTGCTGGGCGTGGCCCGGCTACGGCACTGAGGACCGAGGTCGATCCGAGGTCATTCGTCGTCTTCCTCGGACGCGTCGTCGATGTTGCTCATCGCGTCGTAGAAGACCTCGTCGTCGTACTCAACGCTGACGTACTCGGGCTCGAACAGGTCGTCGTCTGGGTCGATGCCCTCGGATGACCGCATCACCTTGACCAAGAACTGCTCTGCGTCAGCGAGTAGGTCAGGGTCGTCCAGCCAGACGCCGAACTCAAGACCCAGCCGTGAGCTCTCGGTCACAGGTATGGGGGCGCTGAGACTCATCGGTTGCGCCCGCCACGATCCTGGCCTGACACCAGTCCTTGGTCGTAGCGGTCGCACAGAAGGGTGTCCACGGATTGCCCACATGCCTTGGTTCCTCAGACCTGGAAATTCCACCTCATCGAGGGGCTTTGCGGGCGCGCCCGCGGCTTCCGGTGCCTGCCTGGGGCAACTGTTGTCGTGTCCAATCGGTCCAGGCGCTCCGGGCGTCTGCTGTGACAGGAGATCGCTATGCGTGTTTCCCGCTTTGCTGCCGCGCTCGGCGTGGCAGTCGCCGTGGTGCTGGGTGGTGCTGGAGCTGCCAGCGCCGCCGCGCCGGGGGCGGCCGGTGCGTACGCCTCGAACGACCACCATCGTTGGGACCGGGGCGAGGACGGGCCCCGGTACCACCACGGACACGGGTGGGACCGGGACCGCCACCACGGACACGGGTGGGACCGGGACCGCCACCACGGGCACGGGCACCACGGGCACGGGCACCACGGGCACGGGCACCACGGGCACGGGCACGGGCACCACTGACACAATCGCCGAACGAGAGGGGGCGGCCCAGAATCGGGCCGCCCCATCACCATCTCAGTTGGCCGCGGGCCTTCTCCCTCCGCAGCCAGCCTGTCCTCCGTCCCCTGCAGGCGGCCATCTCGGTCACGCTGCGGACCTCGCAGTACGGGCCGTCCGGAACCGCCAAGCTCTTGATCGGCACCGCCCCGAGCAGTACACCGCGTCGCGTCGTCGGTCCCCGCCGGCGAAACAAGTGGATGATCGCGCGTTGCGGGGGCACCCGGTCCCCCTCGCCCTCCACTGACCCGCTGTCGGTCCCCCGGCGGGGTCGGGGCTTGTGCGTGTGCGATGCCCCTATGGGCGAGATGAGAATGGGACAAAGGGCCGGGGGTCACGAAGGGGTTGCTGTCTGGCCCGCCGGCCTCCGGCAGTGAGAGGAGGCGGTCCCTGTGACGTCGGTGAAGGAGATGCTCGCCACGTATCCGGCCGATCTCGGTCGAGTCGACCGGGAGAAGCTCACCAAGTGCATCGAGGAATGCATCGCCTGTGCCCAGGCGTGTACCGCGTGTGCCGATGCCTGCCTGTCTGAGGGCATGCCGGCCGAGCTGGCGAAGTGCATCCGCACCAACATGGACTGCGCCGACATCTGCAATGCCACCGCGTCGGTCCTGTCCCGCCACACCGGCTACGACGCCAACATCACCCGCTCCATCCTGCAGGCGTGCGCCACCGCGTGTAAGGCATGCGCCGATGAATGCGGCCGCCATACCCACATGGAGCACTGCCGTATCTGCGCCGAAGCCTGCCGCTCCTGCGAAACGGCGTGCAACGATCTGCTCCAGGCCCTCGGCTGACGCGACACGCGTCCACGCCGGCGACCTGCAGGTGAGACGACCAGCGTGGTGATCATGTGCCGCGGACGACCGCGCCGATCTCGACGAGTTGCTCGGGCAGCGCGAGGTCGGACACGCCCATCACGGTGCTGGTCGGTCGGCGGTCGCCGACGTACGCGACGTGCAGGCGGGCGACCGTGTCGAAGTGGTCCCGCAGGTTCCTGACGAGGACGGTGGTCTCGACGATCTGGTCGCGGGTGGCGCCGAAGTGCTCCAGCACGCGGTCGAGGTTGTCGAGAGTCGTCTTCGTCTGGAGCTCGAAATCGTCGGCTCCGACGAAGGTCCCGGCGCTGTCGTGCGACAACTGCCCGGAGACGTAGAGCGTGTCGCCGGCTTGTACGGCCTGGCTGTAGCCGTAGAGCGACTCCCACGGCATACCGAACGTAAGTTCCTTGTACTGAACCGTCATGGCTTTCTCCTTGTGGTCCGCCGAAACATCCCCGCGAGGGGCGGGGCGACAACTGAGACGAGCATCGCCGCCAGGCCGTGACACAAGCCACTCGTGCGGGCGCGGACGACAGCCGCCGGGGACAACGGCGGACACCGTTCCGGAGTGTCCCGCGCGGCCGGGGGCGCTCAGACCAGGGGCTCGTCTGGGGGCAGCTCGTGGGCGTGCTCGCCCGTGACCAGGTAGACCAGGCGTTGGGCCACCGATACCGCGTGGTCGGCGAAGCATTCGTGGTAGCGGCCGACCAGCGTGACGTCCACGGCGGTCTGCACTCCGTGCTGCCACTGGTCGTCCCTCAGATGCTGGAAGATGACCAGGTGGAGCTCGTCCACGCGGTCGTCGTCCTGCTCCAGCTGAAGGGCCGCCTTCGCGTCCTGGATGATGATCACTTCGGCGGCCTGCGCCATCAGGCGCTGCGCGAGCTGGCCCATCTCCAGAATGGTGCGGCGCAGATCGCGCGGCACGGCCCGCTCGGGGTAGCGCATCCGGGCCAGCTTGGCCACGTGCTGGGCCAGGTCTCCCGAGCGTTCCAGGTCCGAGCTCATGCGCAGTGAGGTGACCACGGTCCGCAGGTCCGTGGCTACCGGCTGCTGCCGTGCCAGCACCGCGATGGCCCGGTTCTCCAGATCGCGTTGGAGGTCATCGACCTTCTGGTCGGCTGAGATCACGCTCTCGGCCAGCTGCAGATCGGCGTCCAGGAGGGCGGTGGTGGCCAGCCCGATGGCAAGCCCGGCGCCGGCATTCAGGGGCCTGGGCTCCGCCCCCGTCTCGAACTCTAGGGTCAGCCTTCGACGGGACGCGGGGCGCGCAGGTGCGCCCGCTCCTTCAGCTCCTCCTCGTCGACCAACGTGAGCATCGGCTGACCCGGCGCGCACACCATGGTCACCAGGAACTTGGTCGGTGCGTCCGACAGGGCGTTGCCGTCCTGGTAGTGGATCACGTCACCGCCCGGCTCCCAGAACGTCCCACCGGCCTCGACCACGCGCTCCGGCTCACCCTCGAGCTCGAACCGGACCGCGCCCTCCATCACATAGCCGAACGACGGACCCGAGTGGCGATGCGGAGGGAGCCCGGGGTGACCGGGAGGCCACTCGACGAGGATGGTCATTCCCGAGCCACCTTCGGGGAAGAAGGGCGGAGTGACGTCCTGCAGCAACGTGACTTCGGGCGGCAAGCCCTCGTGGGCGGTCCCGTGCTCTGGGTTCTTCTCCGACATGTATCACACCTCCGTAAGCCTGCCTGGAACGGACGATCTTGCGTCGGCCACCGCTTTCTGGACCGGTGTACCGACGCACTCGTTCGGCGGTGATCGAGTTAGTCGGTTCCGGGTTCACAACTTGCTTCGCGATGAGGACAAGCCCCAGCCCGCATCCGTGACACGCCGGTCCCGAAACCACCCTGCCTCCCGTCGGCGGCCGCCACAATCCGGGAGCCGACGGCATCGAGAACGCATCGCACCCTGTCATCGCCGGGCACCCGGCAGCGACGGCAACGTTTCAACCATCGCTGTCTCCTCCATGCACCTACCTGTCCGCCGTACTGCTGGTGGTCCTGGCCCCCAACGCCGTCCTCGGCTGGTCCTGGGCCGATCCGATCGCCGCTCTCGTCATCGCTAAGGGCGTCCACACCCACGCCGACCACTGCACCGGCCACTTCCACCTGCAGATCACGGCCTCCGGTGTGGGCGCGATGGGCGTCGACTCCGAGGCGGAGCTGTTCAAGAAGATCCCCGACCTCGACACCCTCGACCGCTTCCGTGACCTGACCGACGAGTGGGTCGTCGTGACCCTGCGCGGCATCGGCGAGAGGACCGGCGACAAGACCTCCGCCGACCCTCGCAACCGGATCGCCCTGGACCACCAGGGCCCGCAAGGCCCGTTCGACTACGGACAGCCCAGGGCGCTGGTCCGGCTGGAGGCGCAGGACCCGGCCGACCCGGCCGGTCACCCGGCCGGCCGCAACCTCGCGCTCTGGGAGGCCATGGACCAGGCCACCGACGAGGTCGCACTGATGCTTGCGAACGGCGGACCCATCGAGTACCTGGGCAGCGGCGGCTGGCAGAACACCCCGCCCGCGCCCAGCGCCCGGCGGGACACGCTCTCCTCCACGCACCACGAGAGCGGCACCCTGTGGATGGGCGAGGACCCGTCCTCCTCGGTCACGGACGTCTGGGGCCGTCTGTACGAGAGCGACAACCTGCACGCCGTCGGCCCCGCCGTGCTCCCCACCATCGGCTCGCCGAACCCCATGCTGTCCGGCGTCGCCCTCGCCCGCCGCACCGGCGACCACCTGGTGCCCGCGCCCAACCCCCGGCTGCCGAAAGCGGGTTCCGGTACCTCTTCGACGGCACCGACAAGACCTTCGCCCTCTGGCGCGGCGTCGGCGGCGGCGCCTTCGCCCCGATCGACGGCGCCATCGTCCCCCAGCCCGTCGGCGGCGAACTCGGGCTGCTCTACTACGCCCGCCAGTCCTTCAGCGACTTCATCCTGCGCCTGCAGCTCCGTGTCGGATCCGTCCAGGACAACTCCGGGATCTTCGTACGCTCCCGAGACCCGTGCCGCCCCGTCCCCGACCGGACCGACCCGGCCAAGCTGCACGCGTACGTGAACCAGGCATGGGTCGCCGTCCACACCGGCTTCGAGGTCCGGATCGACGACACGGCGGCACCCGACGGACTGGACAAGCACCGCACCGGCGCGATCTACGACATCGAGACCGGGGGCGTCCCCGGCGGCCAGTCCTACCAGCGGCCGGCACCGCTGGTGGCCGGCCAGTGGACGGACTGCGAGATCGAGGTCCGCGGCGACACCTACACAGTCAGGCTGAACGGCGCCCAGACCACGGTGTTCACCAACACCGACTCCTGGCGCGGCAAGCCCGCGACCGCCGACCCGGCATCGGGCTTCATCGGACTGCAGGCTCACACCGGGAAGGTCGGGTTCAGGAACATCCGGATCAAGGAGCTGCGATCAACCGGTCAGCGTGTCCAGCGTCATCGCCACCAACTGGCCCTCCAGGCCCGACTGTTCGGGCATGAAGGCCGCCCGGAAGGTACGGGCGTGCAGGAGGGACATCAGCCACCAGGCCGCGGCGTGCGGGTCGAGGTCCCGGCGGAGCGTGCCCGCCCGCTGCCCCTGGTGGACCAGTTCGGCGAAGGTGTCGGCGAAGCGCTGGTGTGCGGCGTGGACCGCCTCCCGCAACTCGGGCTCGCCGGTGAGGGCGAAGGCGTCGGCGAAGAGGAAGCCCAGCGAGCCCCGGGCGTGGAAGCGCGCCATGTGGGCCGGCTCCAGGAAGCCGGCCAGCAGGTCCGTGACGGACTCCCCGGCCTGCACCGCCTCGGTGAGCATCGCGCAGACGTGGGTGACCGCCCGGTCCAGGACGGCCTGGTAGAGCGCTGCCTTGGAGCCGAAGTTCTGGAAGACGACGGGCTCGCTCACGCCGACGCGGGCGGCGATGGCGGAGACCTTGGTTCGTTGGTAACCGGCTTCGGCGAACACCTCCGTCGCGGCGGTCAGGATCGACTCCCGGCGCTGGGCCGGGGCCATCCGCACCCGCCTCGTACCGTGTTCCGCCCGCTTGGCCGTCTCGCTCACACCCGCATCGTATGGCCTCTTGCCGCTCTTACTTAGTCGTGACTAAGCTCAAGGCATGTACTTAGTCATGACTAAGTAAGGAGGGTGAAGTGAATCTCGGACAGCTTCTCCAGCATGGCCGGCCGCATCCCGACACCCCCGGCCTGACCATCGCCCACGCCCGCGCCTACGAACTCTGCGGCGCCGTGTGCTTCGGCGGCATGCGCCCCCGGGCCTATGCCCGCCTGGCCCGGCTCAGCGGCGCCCGCCCCGGTGACCGTGTGCTGGACGTGGGCTGCGGCACCGGCTACCTGACCCGGCGTATAGCGAAGGCCGTCGGCCCCACTGGTTCGGTGCTCGGCATCGATCCGTCCGCCGAGGTCATCGCGTACGCGCGCGATAAGACGCGTGAGCCGCACTGCGCGTACGAGGCCGGGGTCGGTGAGGCGCTCAGCGCGCCGGACGGCTCCTTTGACGTCGTCGTCAGCTGTCTGGCCGTACACCATCTGCCCGAGGACCTGCGGCCGGTCGCGCTGCGGGAGATGTACCGGGTGCTGCGTCCGGGCGGGCGCCTGATGATCGCCGACTTCCGGGCCCCGCGTACCCGGCCGGTCCGGCACGTGATCGCCGCGGTCACCGGACATGTCATGGTGGACTACCGCGTGGACCTGCTCGATGGGCTCATCGCGGGCGCGGGCTTCGATGTGCGGGGGCGCGGGGACGTGCGGCCCTGGCTGCGGTACGTGCAGGGGGTGCGGCCGGAGAAGCCGTGACAGGGCGGTGCGGGTCGGGGCGGGGGCCTGTGACAACTCGGAGTTGGGGACGACGGTTCGGTCCGTCCTGGGTTACGGCGGCTCGGGCAGCCTCCCGGTGCCGGGCTGCGTCCCGCCGAGCGGCTGCCCGAGGCGTAGGTTCCAGCGCCCGGACCGTCCGCTGAGCTCCGTCGCGGTCAGCGGTGGCACGTCGATCCGCCAGAAGGTCGGCTCGGGCGCCCCGAGTGCCCGCACCGCCGCGGCCCGTACGACCTCGGGATCCACCACGGCGACCGTCCGGCCCTCAAGGCGTGCGGCAGAGTCGAGCCAGGCGGCGATCCGGTCGCAGAACTCCCGTACGGATTCCCCGTCGTGCGGCGCGGATGCGGGGTCCGCCATCCACCGGGCAACCTGCTCGGGCTCTTTCGCGCTCACGTCCGCCAGGGTCGCGCCGCGCCAGCGACCCATGTCGAGTCCCGCCAACTCCGGTACGACCGCGGCGTCGAGTCCGAGCGCCTCGACCGTCTGCCGGCAGCGGAGCGACGGGGAGACCCAGGCCCGGTCCACAGCCGTCAGTGTTCCGGCCGCGGCCCGCGCGTGCCGGAGTCCGGTGGCGTCGAGCGGGCAACCGTCGTCGAACCGGGCTTCCCGGAGCGCCAAACTGATCGCGGGTGAGATCAACATCACTCGGCTCGTCATATGCCCGTTCCCGTGCTCAACATCCCGGCTTTCCCCACGACTTGAGGTCCTCCACGGCTCGCAGGCGTGCGCCCGTGCGCCCTTGGCCGCCCCCCTGCTTCGCGGTACGTTCTCGGGCGATGTCCACGACGGACATCGACGACGGTCCCGCGGAAGCCGGTGAGACTCCGGCACGGTCGCGCCACTGTAAGCCCGGTTCGCACCCCCAGGTGTGAGCAGGGCAAGTCAGACCCGCCCCGTTGTCCTTGTGCACCACCGAGACGGGACGCGAGTTCCCCAGGAGGGCCTGCCATGGCGCAGTCTGCTGCTCAGCCGACCACCACTCCCATCGCCGTACCGACCAAGCTGCCGATCGGCGCGATCGCGCCCTGGGCGGTCTTCTTCGGCATCCTCATGCTGGTTCTGCTCTACTTCGTCGGCGTCGAACAGAGCGCCACCTCCGTGATGAGCGGAGAGGACGTCCACGAGTGGGTGCACGACGCCCGCCACCTGCTCGGCTTCCCCTGCCACTGACGGCGGCGGGGAAACGTACGAGCCCATGGACTCGGCAACCGTCCGCAATCTTCTGGTGCGTGGCATGCTCGCGGGTCTCGCCGCGGGTCTGCTCGCCCTTGTCGTCTCCTACTTCCTGGGCGAGCCGAGCGTCGACGCGGCGATCGCCTTCGAGGAGGCCCACGCCCACGGCGGCGAACACGGCGAGGAGCTGGTCAGCCGCACGATGCAGTCCACCGCCGGCCTGTCCACCGGTGTCCTGGTGTACGGCGTCGCGTTCGGCGGCATCGCCGCCCTCGCGTACTGCTTCGCGCTCGGCCGCATCGGCCGCATCGGGCCGCGCGTGAGCGCGCTGCTCCTCGCGGCCGCCGGTCTGATCGCCGTGTATGTCGTGCCGTTCCTGAAGTACCCGGCCCAGCCGCCCGCCGTCGGCGATCCCGACACCGTCGGCAAACGCACCGCCCTGTACTTCCTGATGGTGGTGTTGAGCGTGCTGCTCGCCGTCGCCACCGTGATCCTGGGCAAGCGCCTCGCGCCACGCCTGGGCAACTGGAACGCCACGCTCGCCGCGGGCGCGTTTTTCGTCTTGGTCGTCGGGCTCGCGTACGCGTTCCTGCCGTCCTACAACAACGTCCCGGAGCACTTCCCGGCCGCCGTGCTGTGGGAGTTCCGCCTGGCGGCGCTCGCCGTCCAGGTGACCTTGTGGACCGCCTTCGGGCTCGTCTTCGCGGTGCTGGCGGAACGGGTGCTGGTTCCTCGGACGGCACCGGCCGCAGAGCAGACCGGGCAGTCGGCTCCCGTACCCAACTGAGCACATCCACTCCGAAGGCCCCGACCGGAAGCTCCGGCGGGGCCTTCGAGTTTCACGACGACGCATGGCGAGGCTGGTTGATGCCCGTCTCGTACGCGAAGATCACGGCCTGCACCCGGTCGCGGAGGCCCAGTTTCATCAGGATCCGCTTCACATGAGTGCGGACCGTCGACTCCTCGACGACGAAGGCGGCGGCGATCTCACGGTTCGACAGGCCCCGGGCGACGAGTTCGAAGGTCTCCCGCTCGCGGGGCGTCAGCGCGTCGAGGCGGGAGTGGCCGGACAGGTCGGGGCGGGTTGGCGGGCGGTGCGGTCGATGACGCGGCAGGTGACTGAAGGGAAGAGCAGGGAGTCGCCGGCGGCGATGGTGTGGACGGCGGCGATCAGTTCCTCGGGGCGGGTGCGTTTGAGGAGGAAGCCGGAGGCGCCGGCGCGCAGGGCGCCGAAGATGTAGTCGTCCTGTTCGAAGGTGGTGAGGATCAGGACCTTCGCGTCCGGGGCGTCGCGGGTCAGTTCCCGGGTGGCGCCGATGCCGTCCAGGTCGGGCATCCGGATGTCCATCAGGACGACGTCGGGAGTCAGCCGCCGGGCCTGCGTCACAGCCTCGCGTCCCGTCGCCGCCTCGCCGACGATCTCCATGCTCGGGTCGGCGGTGAGCAGTTCGATGAGGCCGGCGCGCATCAGGTGGTCGTCATCGGCGATCAGTACGCGGGTCACGTCGGCTGTACTCCGTCGGGTGCGGGGGCCGGGATGCGGGCGTGGACGCGGAACGTGCCGTCCCTGTGCCCGGCTTCCAGGCTGCCGCCCAGCAGCGTGACGCGCTCGCGCATGCCGATCAGGCCGTGTCCGCCGCCGGGTCGCGGACTGCCGTTGACGTGTCGTGCGGACCTGGGGTTAGTGACGGTGATGTCGACCCCTGCCTTGGTGTAGGTGAACTGGATGCGGGCGCGGTGGCCGGTGCCGTGGCGGGCGGCGTTGGTGAGGGCTTCCTGGAGAATCCGGTAGGCGGCCTGGTCGGCGGGGCCGCCCAGTGGTCGCCGGGCGCCTGCCGTGTCGACGGTGATCGTGAGGCCGGCGGCCTCGTGGTGGGCGAGCAGGGTGCCGAGGGAGGCGAGGCCGGGCGGGGCCTCGACCTCCTCGTCCGTCGGGTCGTGCGTCGAGTCGCCGCGGCGCAGGGTGCTCGGCAGCGAGCCGACGAGCCTGGCGCCGCCCTGGTGGACGTACGTCGTGATCGTCGCCGTCGGCCTCGGCCTGCCCTCACTGATGGCCCTCGTACCCCTGGTCAGGGCGAGCCGCACCACCGTCCGCGCCGCCATCGACCACCACGGCGGCGGCACGGCTCCCGGCAGGGCGTCCGCACTGCTGGCCCGGATCAGCCGGATCCGCCGCCTCGACCGCGGCCTGCTCCTGGCGCTGCGCAACACGGTCCGCCGCCCCGCCCGCTTCTGGCTCTCCGTGAGCCTGCTGGCGTGCGCGGGCACGGTGTTCGTGGCCGCGATGTCACTGATCGACGGCACGAACGCGGCGGAGCAGCAGAAGAAGGCGCAGCGTTACTGGGATGTCGAGGCCGAGCTGGGCGCCCCCGCCGCGCCCGACCAAGCTGCCGCTGCTGTAAAGGACTTGCCCGGCGTGAGTCGCGTCGAGACCTTCACCCGCACCCAGGTCAGCGTCGCAGGCCCGGATCAGCTCCCCTTCAGCCGCACCTACCCCGACCAGGGCCACGGCAGTATCGCGCTCAACACGGTGTTGCCCTCGCCCGGCAGCGGGCGCTCGTCGCCGAAGCTGCTGGAAGGCAGTTGGCCGAAGCAGGGGGAGACCGGAGCGGTCATCCTCAGCCAGATCGTCCGGGACAACACCGTCCCCGGGTACAGCGCGGGCGACACCGTGCGGCTGTTCATCGAGGGAAAGCCCACGACCTGGCGCATCGCCGGCATCGTCGAGGAACGCGACTCCACCGGCGGCGGCGTGTACGCCACGCCGGAAGGGCTGGCCGCCGCAACCGGAGAGCCCCAGCAAGTGAACCGCGTCCGCGTCATCACCGACATCCACGACGAGCGCACCCGGGACGCGGTCGCGGCCTCCGTCGACGACGCACTCACCGCCGATGGTGTCGACGTGGCCCTCGCGGCCTCCGTCAACCGCAGCGAGGCCGCCTCGGCCGGACACACGGGCCCCGTCCTGATGGTGCTGCTGGTCATCGCCCTGCCGCTCGGCCTGGTCGGCGGCATCGGCCTCGGCTCGACGATGAGCTCCAACATCCTCGACCGCACCCGGGAGTTCGGCGTCATGCACGCCATCGGCGCCCGCCCCAAGGCCGTACGCCGCATCGTCGTCGCCGAAGGCGTCCTCCTCGCCGTCACCAGCTGCGTGGTGGCCGTCGCCCCGGCGCTGGCGCTCACCGCATTCCTCGGCGACGGGCTCGGCAACCTCTTCATGAAGACGCCGCTGCCCTTCCGTATCTCGCCGCTCGGCGTCGGGGTCTGGGTCGTGCTCGCCGTGCTCGGCTCCATGCTGGCTACGGAGGCCGCGGCGAGCCGGGCCTCGCGCATCACGGTCCGCGAGGCGCTGACCTATCTGTGACCGCCCCCATCTGTCCCACAGGCACTCCCGGCCAGGGGCACAGCGTCGAACGCTGGCTTCCTGCGGGCGCTACGGTGGCGCAGTCCGTACAGCCGGGGTGGGATGCAAGGGGCGCGGTGAGCCAGGAGAGTCACGAAGAACCGGTGCGGGGACTGGCCGACGGGATCCGGCTGGTCGCCCGCACCCTCGTCTACATCGTGCTGGGCGGCCTCGCCCTGATTACGATCCTCACGGTCGGCTCGGTCCTCGGCCCGATGCTCGCCCTCGACCTCTACACCCCGCCGGTGGCGGCCTGGTGGACGGTCTTCACGGCCGTGGTCGTCCAGGCCGTACCGTTTCTGATGCTCGGCACGCTGGTGTCGGCGGCGATCGGCGCCTTCGTCCCCGAGCGCGTCTTCACCCGCCTCCTGCCGCGCAACCCGGCGCTGGCCGTGCCCGTCGCCGGCGCGGCCGGCGTCGTACTGCCGGGGTGCGAGTGCGCGTCCGTGCCCGTGGCGGACAGCCTGATGCGGCGCGGGGTCGCCCCGGCCGCTGCCCTCGCCTTCCTGCTCTCCGCGCCCGCGATCAACCCGGTGGTGCTGGTCGCAACATCCATCGCCTTCCCCGGCCAGCCGGCGATGGTCGCGGCCCGCCTCCTCGCCTCCCTCGCCACCGCCGTCGTCATGGGCTGGCTGTGGGTGCGATTCGGGCGCGAGGAGTGGCTGCCACAGCGGAGGCGTACGGCGTCCAAGGCGCCGTCGGACGGCGGGCGCTGGGGCGGCTTCCGGGCCGGGTTGCAGCACGACTTCCTGCACGCGGGCGGGTTCCTCGTGGTGGGTGCGGCGGCCGCGGCGACCTTCAACATCGTCGTACCGAGGTCGGTGCTGGACGTGTTCACCGGGTCGGCCTGGCTGTCGGTGCTGCTGCTCGCTGTTCTCGCGGTGGTGCTGTGCGTGTGCAGCGAGGCGGACGCGTTCGTCGCCGCTTCGCTGAGCGGGTTCTCACCGACAGCGCGGCTGGCGTTCATGGTGGTGGGCCCGATGGTGGACCTGAAGCTGTTCGCGCTGCAGGCGGGGACGTTCGGGCGGGCCTTCGCGGTCAGGTTCTCGGCGATGACGTGGGTCGTCGCGGTGGTGAGCAGTGTGCTGGTGGGGTGGTGGTTGCTGTGAGGCGGTACGGTCCGGCGCTGGTTCTGGTCCTGTGCGCGGGGGCGGTGCTGCGGATCTCGTTGTTCAGCGAGTTGTATCTGCGGTACGTGCAGCCGGGACTGCGGCCGTATCTGATCGCGTCGGGGGTGCTGCTGCTGGCGCTGGGGACCGTGAGCGCGGTCGCCGCCGACCGGGCCGCCCGCAACGAAGTCCGGCACGAGCACGCGGACGAGCAGGACGAGCACGCACACGGGGACGACGAGCACGACCACAGCCACAGTCCCCGCGTCGCCTGGCTGCTCGTCGTCCCCGCGCTGGCCCTGCTGCTCTTCCCGCCGCCCGCCCTCGGCTCGTACAGCGTCGAGCGAGAGACGGCCAAGTACGCCGCTCAGGGCATCGGTACGTTCCCCGCGCTGCCCGAGGGCGACCCGGTCGACCTCACTCTCAGCCAGTTCACCTCACGCGCCCTCTACGACAGCGGCCGGACGATGAAGGGCCGCACGATCCGGATGACCGGGTTCGTCACCAAGGACGACGACGGCACCTGGTATCTGACCCGGCTGCTCATCTCCTGCTGCGCCGCCGACGCACGGCCGGACAAGATCGAGATCCGCCAATCCGACGCCCCTGCCGTCGACAGCTGGGTGTCCGTCACCGGAACCTGGATCCCCAAGGGCAAACTTGGCTCCGACGAGGCGTGGCCGCCCGTGCTCGCCGCCACCGATGTCAGGCAGGTCGAACAGCCCGAGAATCCCTATGAGAAGCGGTGAGCGCTCGGGGCCGTCAGCAGATCGGGGCCGGGCGGACGGACCACGTTCCCAGCCCCCAGGGGGACTCATCCTCGGTACGGAAACGCGGTATGAGGTCATCCCCCGCGGGCATCAACGGCGTGTGAGCCCGTGGATGCGTCGTATCGGCCTGGCCGCCGGAGTGGTGGCGGCGGTGATCGTCGTGCTCGTCGCCGCCTACTGGGGTGTTCAGAGGCTCTGAGCCGGCTGGGGTCGGCGGGAGAGGGCCGCGCGTCGCGCGCCGATCATACGTAATTGATTGATTACGCTACGTGTGTGATCTCCGTGATGGCCGGCAGCCGCGCCCAGCGTCCCGTGCCATCCGTGCTGCTCATCGGGCTGATCCTGCTGGTGGCGTCCCACTTGGTGGGTGCCTTGCACGGGCCGGGCTTCCTCGGCCCGCACAAGTCGCTCAGCCCTGTGGGCGTGGTGCAGCCGGTTGCCCCGGTGAAGGCGGAGGCGGTCGAGGCCGGCCACGGTCACGACCACGACCACGAATTCCACGAGGACACCGTCGAGCACGCCGTAGACCGGGTCCGGTCCGCCGCCGACGGTCCGGCCCACGCCCCGCAGATCGACGAGCCCGCCACCGGTCAGCTCGTCACGAGCGGATCGCTCGGCCACGCCCGCCCAGAGGCTGGTGTTCCCGAGCCGGCAGGCGGCAGATCCGCATGTGCACGGCACTGCGTCTGGCGACAGTAGGCACGAATCGCACGCCTGACCGGGGCCGCGCCGCGACGGTCCGGCCCACGGTCCGGCGTGCCCGCGCGCCTCTGCACCGCCAGCACCGCGCCCGCCCGACCAGCGGGTGCGAAGGAGCCGTACGTTCATGGACCCCACCCTGCTCGAATCCCTCGTCCCCGTCGGGGCCGACGCCCCCGTTCCCCCGATCGCCCGCCGCCAGGCCCATCTGGTGGGCAACACCCCGGTTCTGTGGATCGACGAGCCGTTCGCCCCGCCGGGCCGCGGCTTCCACGCCAAGCTGGAAGGCACCAACCCCGGCGGCATCAAGGACCGCCCCGGCCTGCACATGATCCGCGAGGCGCGGCGGCGCGGCGACCTCGCGCCGGGCGCACCGATCATCGAGTCCTCCAGCGGCACCCTCGGCCTCGGACTCGCCCTGGCCGGGCTGACCTACGGCCATCCCGTCATCGTCGTCACCGATCCGGGCATGGAGTCGTCGATGGTCCGGCTGCTCACCGCACTCGGTACGCACGTCGACAAGGTCGCCGCCCCGCATCCCGACGGCGGCTGGCAGCAAGCCCGCCGCGAGCGCGTCGCAGAACTCCTCGCCGACGCCCCGAACGCGTACTGCCCCGACCAGTACCACAACCCCGACAACACCGCCGCCTACCGGCCACTGGCCGCCGAACTCATCGCCCAGCTCGGCCGCATCGACGTCCTGGTCGCGGCGGTGGGCACGGGCGGACATTCGGCCGGCATCACGGCGGGGCTGCGTGAGCGGTGTCCCGAACTGAGGCTGATCGGGGTGGACGCGGTCGGCTCGACGATCTTCGGGCAGCCTGCCGGGCCACGGCTCATGCGCGGTCTGGGATCGAGCATCCACCCGTCGAACGTCGATTACGAAGCCTTCACCGAGGTCCACTGGGTGGCACCGGCCGAGGCGGTGTGGGCGTGCCGCCAGCTCGCCCGCCGTCACTACGCGTCCGGCGGCTGGAGCGTGGGGGCGGTGGCGCTCGTGGCCGGGTGGGTGGCACGGACGTATCCCACCGGCACGCGGATCGTCGCTGTCTTCCCGGACGGTCCGCACCGCTACCTGGAGACCATCTACAGCGACGCCTGGTGCCGCGAACACGACCTCCTGGGCCATGAACCTCCGCCCGAGCCCGACGAGATCGCCGAGCCGGACGAGTGCGTCGTGACCGGGTGGACGCGATGCAGCCGGGTGCGGGATCCGCTGGGGCGCGAGGCAGCCGCAAGCAAGGCGGGTGCGCGATGAGGCGGCTGCGGGCCCAGGTGGCCTCATTCGACCGTCCGGCCCGGCTGCTGATGATCAACCAGTTCGCCATCAACCTCGGCTTCTACATGCTGATGCCCTACCTCGCCGACCACCTCGCCCACGGGCTGGGGCTGGCGGCCTGGGCGGTCGGCCTGGTACTCGGCGTCCGTAACCTCTCCCAGCAGGGCATGTTCCTCGTCGGCGGCACCCTCGCCGACCGCTACGGCTGCAAGCCGATGATCCTTGCCGGGTGCGCCCTGCGGACGGTCGCCTTCGGGCTGCTCGCGGTGGCGGGCAGCCTGCCCGCGCTGATCGTCGCTTCGGCCCTGACGGGCCTGGCCGGGGCGCTGTTCAACCCGGCCGTGCGGGCGTATCTCGCGGCGGAGGCCGGAGAGGAGCGGCGCGTCGAGGCGTTCGCCGCCTTCAACGTCTTCTACCAGGCGGGCATTCTTGTCGGCCCGCTTGCCGGACTCGCCTTGCTGGCCTGGGACTTCAGCGCGGTGTGCGCGGTCGCCGCGCTCATCTTCGGCGCGCTGGCCGTCCTCCAGGCCCGTGCCCTGCCGCCCCGCCCGCCGGCCGACCGCAGCGCGGAGCCGGCGTGGCGGGCGGTGGCCGCCGACTGGCGCACCATCGCCGCCAACCGGCCCTTCCTGCTCTTCGCCGCCACCATGTCGGGCTCGTACGTCCTGGCCTTTCAGGTCTACCTCGCCCTCCCGCTGCGCGCCCGCGAACTCTTCGGCGAGCGGACCGGGTTGGTGACGGGCGCGGTCTTCGCCGTCTCGGCGCTTGCCGCGCTGTCGGGTCAACTGAAGCTGACCGCCTGGGCGAAGCAGAGCCTGTCCGGGCCGCGGGCCATCGTGTACGGCCTCGTGGTGATGGGGGCGGCCTTCCTGCCGCTGCTGCCCACGTCCTACGACGCCATCGTGGGGGTAGGAGCCCTGACGTTGTGCGCGGCGCTGCTGGCCTGGGGCGGGGCTCTGCTCTACCCGTTCGAGATGGACACCGTCGTACGGCTCTCCGGCGACCGGCTGGTCGCGACGTACTACGGCGCCTACAACACCGCCTCCGGGATTGCGGTCTCACTGGGCAACCTTGCCGTCGGGGCGCTGTTCGACACGGGGGTGCGCTGGCTGCCGTGGGCGGTGCTGGCGGTCACCGGGCTGGTATGTGCGGGGTCGGTGGAATGGCTGCACCGCACCGGGTGTCTCGCGGCGCGGCGGTCGCCGGTTCCGGCGCCGGGGTAGTCGAGGACGCCGCAGTCAGCCCGAAAGCGCCTGGGTGAACGCCCTGTCCTGCTGCTCGGCTCCACTGCACTCGCTCGTGGAGAAGACAACGCTCAGTAACCGCTCCTGCCGTTTCCTCCGGAGGTCACCGCGCGCACTGCTCCAGGCAATGGGCGGTGTACGCGACGGCGAACGCGGGGCCGAGCACCATGACGGACGGCAGTACGAGCACGGCGGCCGTGGCGCAGCCGATCAGGACAGGGAGCAGACGGCGCCCTGTTCGGGGCGGGCGGCCAGGAGGCGGCGGATGCGCTCGGCGGGGTCCGGACCGCTCAACGCCAGTGCCTCGGAGCCCTCGGCCGGTGGTGCGACGGTGCACATCTCCAGCAGCACCGAGGCCACGGTGCGCGGTCCGTGCACGGCGGCGGCGTGATCGTCGGCGGCCATCTCGGCCAGTCGCCGTACCTGGTGGGCGTAGCCGCGTAGCGCACCGCTCCAGCCCACCGCCGCGGTCACGACCTCGGCGGCCAGGATCATGCGGTGGTGCGCGAGTCGAAGGTGTCCCCGCTCATGCGCGACGGCGGCCGCCAACTGCTCCTCGGTGAGCAGGTCCACGGTGCCGCGACTGACGACGATCCGGTCCCGCCCGCGGCTTCCCGGCACGCAGAACGCGGTCGGCGCGGCGTCCTCCAGGATGTGCACGTCGGCGAGCCCTCCCGCGCCGAGGCTGCCCAGGGCGTCGGTGATCAGCCTCGCCCGGTCCCGTTCCCGCCGCACGGTGAAGAAGCGGTGCGCCGCCAGGGCGGTGACCGCGGTGGCGGCGAGCAGGAGCAGGAGTACCGCCGCGTCGGCCGCGCCCTCGATGTGCCACGAACCCGCGTAGGCGGCGTGCACCTGGGGTTTGCCCGCGTGGAACAGCCAGACGACGGCGTGCTCCCACAGGTCGTGCGCCGTCAGGACGAGGGTCGCGGCGACGGTGGCCAGGAGCGTGAATGCGCAGGCGTGCCAGGCCCGCAGCGCGGCCCGGGGATGCCGCGCGGTCCAGGACGCCCGGTTCGAAGAACCGTCGCCCGGCCACCCGGCATGAAGTGGGACGCGTCCTCGCCACCGGCGAGGCCTACAGCCGCCCCACCCACCACGAGGTCGGCACCAAACCCCGCAGGGCAGGCTGACAAGCAACACAGACGTCAGCACACTGAGCGCATGCGATATGAGGAGAAGGCGAAGATCGCCGTCGTGAGAGCCCTGGTCCCGGTGGCCATCCTCATCTCCTCACCGGTGCTGCTGATCGCCGGAGCGCCGATCCGCCACCGATACCTCCGCTACATCTACCGGGATGAGGCCCCGCTGATCCTGGAAAAAGAGCGGGGCCGGGTTAGCGTCCACTGGTTCGTGGTCACCAGCCCTCTTCTCGAATGGCTCTGCTGGCCCACGGAGTCACTCGCCCGTCTCGTCTCACGCCGAGGTTATTGATCCGAAACGGCTGGGGTTCTGATTCGTTGAACGCCGTGTGACTGAACTGGTGGGGGACGCCCGACACTTGTCGCCGTCGGCGCAGGAAGCGTTGCGGATGCGGGCGGTGGCCGCGCTGGTCGAGGGACGTGACCGCGAGGATGTCGCGGCGATGTTCAAGGTCTCGCTCAAGGCGGTGGACAACTGGTGGGCGAAGTGGCTGGCCGGCGGGTGGGAGGCGTTGGCCGCGCGTCCGCGGGGCAAGCGGATCGGGGAGCATCAGGTGCTGTCCGAAGCCGAGCAGGCTGCCCTGCGGCAGGCGCTCCTCGACTACCAGCCCTGCGACCTGGGGCTTTCCGGACAGTTGTGGACGCGTGCCCTGGCGGGCGAGCTGATCGCGAAGCTGTACCGGGTGCGGCTGACCGAGCAGGGCGTGGGCAAGTACCTGCGCCGCTGGGGTCTGTCGTTCCAGCGCCCGGACAAGCGGGCCGTCGAGCAGGACGCCGAGGCGGTGCGGATCTGGCACCAGGAGACCTGGCCCGCGATCCGCGCGAAGGCCAAGAAGGAAGGAGCCGAGGTGTTCTTCGTCGCCCAGGTCGGTATCCGCTCCGACCAGGTCACCGGCCGCACCTGGGGCGCCAAGGGCCGCACCCCCGGCGTGCGCCGCACGGGCAGCAGGTTCTCCGTGAACGCGATGTCCGCGATCAGCACCAACGGCCGCATCCACTGCATGGTCCTCACCGAGACCTTCGACGCGCGGGTGATGTGCCGCTTCCTGGACCGGCTCATCGGCCACTTCGAGCGCAAGGTCCACCTCGTCGTGGACGGCCACTCCGCCCACCGCTCCCGGAAGGTTCGCGCCTGGCTCGCCGAGCACGCCGACCGGATCGAGCTGCACTTCCTGCCCTCGTATGCGCCCGAACTCAACCCCGACGAGCTGGTCAACGCCGACCTCAAGCGCAGCCTGCCGATGCACAGCCGGACCCGAGACCAAGCCCAACTCGCCGCAGAAACCGCCGGTTCTTCCACCGCCGCCAACGCCGGCCGCACATCGTCCGCGGCTACTTCGGCGGCCCCCACATCCGCTACACCCTCGAATAGAGCCCTTTGAGTTTCGCATCAATATTGCCGTGCACATTTAGGCCACTGTGAACGCTTCTTGGGTGGAGGCGAATCATCTGGTGCTGGACAACTACGCCACCCACAAGACCCCGGCCATCAAGACCTGGCTGCTGGCCCACCCACGCTTCCACTTGCACTTCACTCCCACCGGATCGTCCTGGCTGAACTTGGTGGAGCGGTGGTTCGCCGAGCTGACGAACAAGCAGATACGGCGAGGCGTCCACAAAACCGTCCACGCTCTGGAGAGGGACATCCGGTCCTGGATCGCCGCATGGAACACCGATCCCAAGCCCTACGTCTGGACGAAGACCGCGGACGAGATCCTCGAACGCCTCGCAAGCTATCTGAACAGAATTCCTGACTCGGGAGTGTCTAATCAACGGCGGATCTGCTGATCAAGGGAGAGACGCCACGTGAGCGAGACGACGACGGAGCACGAGTCCGTGGAGGAGCCGGCAGGCGATGCGACGCCGTCGGCCGCGTCGGACGAA
>NZ_JBQQCE010000920.1:0-1261 GCF_052245645.1 Streptomyces sp. KR55
GCGGTGTCCGCGTGACGGACCTTCGGGGCGGTCCAGCCGAGGGTTTGTTTCATGAGCCGGAAGGTGTGCTCAAGATCGAATCTGCGGAGGAAAGACTGCCACCAGCGTTCCACGTCCGCCGGTGCGGCGGCGGAGGCCGAGCACCACAGCCAGACCGGTTTCGGGTCACGGTCACCCGGCAGGCGCTCGACCTTCAGGCGGATCAACGTGCCGTGCAGGATGGGCAGTTCCTCTTTCGCGTGGTCCAGCCAGGGGCCGCGGTGGGTGAGTCGGGGGTGCATCCGGTCCCAGGCTCTGGCCTCGGCTTTGCCGTAGCGGGTGGTGTCCGTGACCGTGGTGACCTCGGGTTCGTGCCAGCTGTCGGGCTTGGCGAAGGTCAGGACGCCGCCGTGCCGGCGCGGCCGTCCGCCCTTCGGCCCGGAGCGGGCGGGGCCGGGGTCGCGGAGCATGACGCGGTCCGAGCGCAGGCGTCCAACCAGGACGACGGGCAGGTCCGCCAAGGCGTGGGAGAGGTAGGCGACGTCGTAGCCGGAGTCCATGACGATCCAGATCTCCGGATCACCGGCCTGCCACTGCCGGGCCTGGATCAACCGCTCGACGACGTCTCGTAGTTGGGCAGCGGTGACGGCGGTCGCGTCGTCCGCCCGCCCCAGGCGCACGGCGTCCAGCAATGCGACCCAGGACGTCCGGCCGGTCTCCAGGGCGGCGACGAAGGAGTACGGCCAGCCCGGCACGAACTGATCCGTCTTGCGGTCTCCGCGCCCGTAGACATGGCAGAACAGCCGGTCGTCGCTGGTCGGGGCGTCCGGACGGAGCCAGTTGCTGACATCCACGGCCAGCACGATCCGCCCGTCGGCCGCTCTCGGCAGTGGCAGGCCAGCCAGCGCGCGGCGCAACCGCGTCGGCTCCAGCCAGCCCCGGTCCAACGCGGCATACAGGGCCCCGTGCCCCCGCCGGTGCTCGACCGCCAGGCAGAGCCCGACCAGGGTCTTCACCGGCCCGTCCGCGCACAAGATCGCGTCGGTGAGCTCGAAGAGTGCATCGGCACGGCGGTACAGGCAGTCGTAGAAGTCGACCCGAAAGCGGGACAACACGCTCAATGCCTCGCCCGCGGGCGCGTCGACGGGGAGACTCATGGGCAGCGGCCGTTCTTTCGTGCTTCGTTACTCGACATCTCGAAGCGTGAAGAACGGCCGCGCCACGTGCTGCCGGTTCCCGGAGAACTCAGCAGGTCGAGTGACCTGCGGCGTTAAACGCCAAG
>NZ_JBQQCE010000921.1:0-1255 GCF_052245645.1 Streptomyces sp. KR55
CGGTTAGGCGAAGGCCGCCAACGCCGCGGGGCCGTGCCGGAAGTCGGGGTCGACCTGGGCGGTGAGGTCGTGGCCGGTGGCGTCGTTGGCCCAGGCGGCGGCGTTGCGCAGGTGGAACTCGACTGCGTGCCGCTGGAAGGTCGCCCAGTCCTTGGGGCGGGCGTCCACCGCGGCGCGCAGCCGGTCCAGCGCACGGGCGTTGTGCGGCTCCAGCTCGCCGTGCCCGCGGCCCTGCTCCTGGGCTCGGACCCAGGCGGACTGCTCGCAGTGGGCGACCAGGTCGTCGCCGACGTGCAGCCGGAGGAAGTCGAGGTCGTCCTCGCCGGTGACCTTGTTGCCGACCACGCCGATCGGAATGCCGAACTCGGCGGCGTGGTCGCGGTACTGGCGGTAGACGGAGACGCTCTTGCGGGTCGGCTCCACCACCAGGAACGTCATGTCGAAGCGGGTGAACAGACCGGAGGCGAAGGCGTCGGCGCCGGCCGTCATGTCGACGACGACGTACTCGCCGGGGCCGTCCACCAGGTGGTTGAGGTAGAGCTCGACCGCGCCGAGCTTGGAGTGGTAGCAGGCGACGCCGAGATCGCTCTCGTCGAAGGCGCCGGTCACCATCACCGGGACCTCGCCCACCCGCTGCACGTGCCGGGCGTGGATCTCGTCGTCGCCCAGCAGCCGCAGCAGCCGTGAGCCGCGTCCCGCCGGGGTCGTCTTGACCATGGCGTCGCGGGAGACGATCCGCGGGTTGGTGCCGCGCAGGTAGTCCTTGATCTCGCCGGTGTGGGCGCTGAGCGGCGGGGCGGCGAACATCTCCTCCTCGTCGAGGCCGAGGGCGTACGCCAAGTGCTGGTTGATGTCGCCGTCGACGGCGACCACGGGCGCCCCCGAACGTGCCAGCCGGCGGGAGAAGAGGGCGGACAGAGTGGTCTTGCCACTGCCGCCCTTGCCGACGAACGCCACACGCATCGCTAACCGCTCCTATTGGAAATGGATGTCGTCTCCATAGGGTGGAGAGGTCAGGGTGGGGTGTCAAATCGACGGCGCCCAACTGGCCAGCGAAAGAGGCGAGTTGGGCGCCGTGCGGTCGCTGGGTCAGGGGAGTCGGAGCAGGTTGATCCGGTACTCCTCCACCTGCGGCAAGCGCTGGGCCTTGAGGCCGCTGAGCATCTCCTGATACGCCGCCGGCAGTTCGTCGTACATCGTGGTGGGGAGGCTGGTGAGTGTGTGGGAGGCGAGCAGCCGGGTCCCCGGTCGCCAG
>NZ_JBQQCE010000922.1:0-1249 GCF_052245645.1 Streptomyces sp. KR55
GCTCACGGTCACGGTCCCGCTCCTCACGGAACCGGCCGCCACCGCCACCGTGCCGGTCGTCGCGGCCACGGAAGCCACCGGGGCGGCCACCACGGTCGTCCCTACGCGGCGCACCACGCCCACCACGGTCGTCCCGACCCCGGTACCCGCCGCGCTCACCCCGGCTGTCGTCGCGGCGCCCGTAGCCACCCCGCTCCCCGCGGCCCTCGCCCCGACGATCGTCCCGCCGGAACCCACCGCGCTCACCACGGTCCCCCCGCTCATCCCGCCGGAAGCCACGGTCGCGGTCGTCACGGCGGTCATCGCGCCTGTCGTCGCGGCGGTCATCGCGCCTGTCGTCGCGGCGGTCATCGCGGCGGTCATCGCGCCGACCGTATCCACCGCGGTCACTGTCACGCCGGACATCGCGGCGGTCGTCGCGCCGATCGTCGCGGCGGACATCACGACGGTCATCGCGGCGGAAGCCACCACGGTCATCACCACGCCGATCGTCGCGTCGGCCGTACCCTCCACGGTCATCGTCCCGCCGGGAGGAAGGACGGTCGCCACGGTCGTCGTCCCGACGGAAAGCAGGGCGGTCACCGCGGTCGTCCCGACGGAAGCCACCGGGACGGCTGCCACGGTCGTCCCGACGCGGCCCACGGTCACGGTCACCGCGCTGGAAGGACGGACGCGATCCACGGTCACTGTCACGTCGGCCGTATCCGCCCCGGTCACTGTCGCGGCGGTCATCGCGGCGGTCATCGCGCCGATCGTCACGGCGGTCATCACGGCGGTCATCGCGCCGGTCGTCACGGCGGAAGCCACCACGCCCACCCCGGTCATCACCACGGCGATCGTCGCGCCGGCCGTACCCGCCACGGTCGTCGTCCCGACGGAAACCGCCGCGGTCACCACGGTCACCACGATCGCCGCGGTAGCCGCCTCGGTCGCCGCGATCCCCACCATCCCGTCGCCGCTGGTCGCGCTCCGGTCGGTCCTCGGGAGAGTTGGTGGACATCGGTGACTCCTGTCTTCGGTACCGCAAGTCATTCTTGCGCAGCCACGTACGCCGCGCGCTCTGGAAAAACAAAAGGACCCCTGGTCCCAGCTGAACGCTGGTGACCAGGGGTCCTTCAAAGATTGTTCGGCGGCGTCCTACTCTCCCACAGGGTCCCCCCTGCAGTACCATCGGCGCTGTGAGGCTTAGCTTCCGGGTTCGGAATGTAACCGGGCGTTTCCCTCACGCTATGACCACCGAAACCCTATT
>NZ_JBQQCE010000923.1:0-1246 GCF_052245645.1 Streptomyces sp. KR55
CGCTGCTGAAGAACTTCGCCTCCCGCTCCCAGCACGAGGCGGCGGTCGTCGGCAAGGAGGTCGTCGACGCGATCTACGGCAAGGATCCCGCGTACTCGTACTTCACCGGCTGCTCCACCGGCGGACGCCAGGGCTATATGGAGGCCCAGCGCTACCCCGACGACTACGACGGCATCCTCGCCGACGCTCCCGCCGTCAACTGGGACGAGTTCGAGGTCGCCACCCTGTGGCCGCAGGTGGTCATGAACAACGAGAAGACCTACCCGTCCAAGTGTGAGTTCGACGCCTTCACCAACGCCGCCGTCAAGGCCTGCGACTCCCTCGACGGCATCAAGGACGGCCTGGTCAACGATCCGTCCCGCTGCGACTTCGACCCGCGCCGGCTGATCGGCACCAAGGTCGTGTGCGAGGGCAGGGAGCTGACCATCACGGCGGCCGACGCGACCGTCGTACGCAAGATCTGGGACGGTCCGCGTACCTCCTCCGGCAAGAAGCTGTGGTACGGCGTCCCGATCGGGGCCGACATCTCGGCGCTGGCCGGGCACACCGATCCCGACGCCGACGGAAACGTCGTGGGGACGCCGTTCCCGGTGCCCGCCGCCTGGGTCAAGCTCTGGGTGGCGAAGGATCCGTCCCTCGACATCTCGAAGATCACCTACGGTCAGTTCACGCAGCTGTTCCAGCAGTCCCAGGCCGAGTACGACAAGGTCATCGGCGCGGACGACCCGGACCTGACGGCCTTTCGCAAGTCCGGCGGCAAGCTGCTGAGCTGGCACGGCGACGCCGACGAGTACATCCCCACCCAGGGCACCGTGCAGTACCGCGAGCGGGTCGAGCGTGAACTGGGCGGCGCCAAGCGGGTCGACGACTTCTACCGTCTCTTCCTCGCCCCGGGTACCAACCCCTGCGGCCTCAACGGCGCTGACGGCTCGGCCGACGGCCTCGCCGCGCTGACCGCCTGGGTCGAGCACGGCAAGGCGCCCAAGACGCTGCCCGCCACCCTGATCAACGCCAACGGGCAGAGCGTCACCCGTGACCTGTGCAGCTACCCGCAGGTGTCCCGCTACAAGGGCTACGGCGACCCGGCCGTCGCTTCCAGCTTCAAGTGCGTCTCCCCGTCCCGGCACTGACCGGGCCGGCGACGACCCCCCGACCTGAGAAAGGCCGAACCACCATGAGCACGCAGACATCGGCATCCGCGGATGCGGCGGCCACGGGCGAACGCTCCTCCCTGCTGAGGCTGTAC
>NZ_JBQQCE010000924.1:0-1243 GCF_052245645.1 Streptomyces sp. KR55
GCGCGGGCGCCACCCACGGCCTGCTTCAACACCTGCAGGCGCTGAACACGAAGCGGCGCACGGTCCGCTACACGGTCGGCTGGAAGATCACGCCCGAGGACGAGGCGGCGATCGCGAGGCTCCCCGAACACGCGTGGGAGACCTCGCTGACGCAGGACGGCGACCTCCAAGCGGGCTACCAGGTCGCCGAGTTGACCTACCTGAACACCCGCGACGGCTGGCCGCAGGGCATGCGGCTGGTCGTCCGCCGCGTGCGCCCGTCGAGGCGGCACATGAAGAAGCTGACCGCCTTCGAGCAGAAGACCGGCTGGCGCTACTCGATCACGGCGACGAACATCCGGCACATGTGGGGCATCGCCGGTTCCCACCAGATCCAGTTCCTCGACGCCCTGCACCGCGACCACGCCGAGGTCGAAGACCGCGTCCGCACAGGCAAGGCCATGGGGCTGGCGAACCTGCCCTCACAGTCGTGGCAGATCAACACGGGCTGGATGCTCGCCGCGAACCTCGCCGCCGACCTCGACACCTGGCTGCGGCTGCTCACCCTGCACGACCAGGACGGCCTCGAAGACGCCGAGCCGGACACCATGCGCCTGCGCCTCTACCACCTTCCGGCCCGCCTGGCCCGCCACGCCCGCCGCCGCATCCTGCGCATCGAGCGAACCTGGCCCTGGGCCCAGGCGTTCACCACCAGCTGGACCAGGCTCACGCAGCTTCCGGCCGTCACCTGACGGCCGGCTCCCGCCCCGACGAGGACCAGGAAGGAGGACAACCCGCGACCTCCGGGCCCGTGGAACCCGGCGCACCCCGCGGCGTCACGCGACGGCCCGTCTTCCAACGGCAGAGGACATTACGGGCGAACAGCCGCGCCGATCAGCGACCGAAAACCCCCTGACGAATCGAGGTTAACTCGCCGATATCAGCGGATGCGAACACGTTATCGGTTCCGCTCGTGACAGACTGGGGCATCGGGCCTCTGCTTTCTCAGGCAGATCTTGGTCGATCCCCTGGATAGCAGAGGCCCCTTCGCATCTCACCCGCCCTTGACATCGCCAACGGGCCCTTAACTTCGCGGCATTGGATGATCGATGCGGTCCGCTACGTCGTCGACAACGGTCAATGCCGTTGCTTGAGAGGTGCACGTAGTTCCTCTCCAGGCGCGGTGACCGCCGGGGCGCTGGTTCGTTGACACGGATATGCATCCATGGATCGGGTTATCCGATGAAGTCCGGCTCGGGTTGCT
>NZ_JBQQCE010000925.1:0-1238 GCF_052245645.1 Streptomyces sp. KR55
CATCAAGGCCCGCGCACGGCGCGGGCGCGCGCCGCCTTTCCGGCGCGGCCCGCCTCCTGTCTTCGCCCCGGCTGGCCGCGCCCGGCGGCGCGCTACGTGCAGCGGGCGGACGTAGGGAAACCCTCTGTGGCTGGGGCGGTCGGTGGAACGGCTTTAGGCAGCCACCATGGGGTGAGCCTCGAAGATCATGGCCCCAACGTCGTGCTTTACCGGGCAGGTCCACAGACTGCCCGACGCGCCGGAAGCTTACGGGGCCATGATCACTCGCCCCATGGCAGCTCCCGCCCAAAGCCGCTCCACCGACCGCGTGGCTCTCTGCAGGGCCCGTGGCGCTGGCCGGGTTGTGGGGTGTGTAGGTGGGGAGCCCAGCGCCGAGCAGCCAAGCCAACCAGAGACCGCCTGAGGGGCATCAGGTCCTGTCCAGCCGATCATGCGGGACTGGCGACACCCGGCACACGCACCCGGATGGCGGCCTTCGGCTGGCCCACAGGTGGGGACACATTGGGGGTCCACCGAGGAAGGAGCGGCCCCATGCCGGAGAACGTCCACGTGCGGCACAGCGGTGAGGGCAAGGCATTCTGGATGCTGAACGGCCTCTACGAGGTCAAGGCGTCGAGCGACGAGACCAATGGCGCGATGACCGTCATGGAGATGACCGTTCCGGAGGGGATGGGCCCACCGCCCCACACCCACCCCGGAACCGAGAGCGTCTACGTCATCGAGGGGACGCTCCGCTATCACATCGCCGGTGAGACGGTCGAAGGCGGTCCCGGGTCCTTCTTCCACATCCCTGAGGGCACCCTGGAGTGGTACGAGCCCACCAGCACGGTGCGGATCCTGATCACCTACACGCCGGGCGGTATCGACAAATTCTTCGCCGAGGCGGGTGAACCCGCCCAGCGACGGGAGCTGCCGCCCCAGTCGGACACGCCGCCGGACATTGACCGCCTCATCGAGATCGCTAAGCGGCACGGAATTCTGATGCAGCCGATGCCTGACGCCTAGGCTGTCCCAGGCAACCGGGCGCAGCTACCAGCGGAACGCGGGAGAAGGGCACGTGTGCCCCCTGCGTGCCCGATGCGGCGGCGAGCGGCGGGAAACAGCGGGGAACGTCGGCGAGCCGCCCGGGAACGCGCAGGTCAACGTCTTGCCAGGTCACGCCCCACCCGGTTACGCGATCTTCCAAACTGGGGCACCAGCGCCTCAGCTTCCCGCTTGACTGAGTCATTGAGACTCCG
>NZ_JBQQCE010000926.1:0-1236 GCF_052245645.1 Streptomyces sp. KR55
TTCGTGGCGTGCCCGTTCGTCGAGGGCGGGCGGATGTATCGCTCGGGTGACCTGGCCCGGTGGACGGCGGACGGGTTGCTGGAGTTTGCGGGGCGTGCGGACGAGCAGGTCAAGATCCGCGGTTTCCGTGTCGAGCCGGGTGAGGTCGAGTCCGTGCTCGCCTCGCATCCGGAGGTGCGTCAGGCGGTTGTGGTGGTGCGCGAGGACCGGCCCGGCGACAAGCGTCTGGTGGGGTACGTCGTGCCCGAAGGACGGGAAGGACAGGAAGGGCAGGAAGTCGACACGCAGCACCTGCGCGAACACGTGGCCCGGATGTCGCCCGAGTACATGGTGCCGTCCGCGGTCATGGTCCTCGACGCCCTGCCGCTGACGGTGAATGGCAAGGTGGACCGCAAGGCGCTGCCCGCTCCCGAGACGACCGCCCAAGGTGAGGGCCGTGCCCCGGTCACAGCGGCCGAGGCGCTGCTGTGCGGGCTGTTCGGTGAGGTGCTGGGCGTGGAGGAGGTCGGGGTCGAGGACAGCTTCTTCGAGCTGGGCGGCGACTCGATCATGTCGATGCTGCTGGTGTCGAACGCCCGCCGTGCGGGGCTGGTGATCAGTTCCCGGCAGGTCTTCGAGCAGCGCACACCCGCCCGCCTGGCGGCGGTGGCCACGACGGCGGACGGTGCCCGGCCCGGTACCGGCGTCTCCGGCAGCGGTGAGATACCGCTGACGCCGGTCATGCGCGAGCTGCTGGAGCGCACCGGTGCGGACCGGCTGCACGGGGTCGTCCAGACCGGTGCGGTGAGGACACCGGCCGGGCTGGAGTTCGGCACGTTGGTGGCCGCGGTGCGGGCGGTGGTGGATCACCATGACGTGTTGCGGGCCGGGCTGGAGTCGGGTGAGCGGTCGCGTCTGGTGGTGCCGGAGGCGGGTTCGGTTCCGGTGGAGGACTGGGTGCGCCGGGTGGAGGTGTCCGCCGCCGGCCTGACGCTTGCACTCGAAGAGCAGGTTCGTGCGGCGGTGGAGCGGCTCGATCCCGAAGCCGGTGTGATGCTCCAAGCCACCTGGCTGGATGCCGGGCCGGAGGCGGCCGGTCGGCTGCTGCTGGTCGTGCACCACCTGGCGGTGGACACCGTCTCGTGGCAGGCGCTGGTGCCGGATCTGGCGGAGGCGTATGGGGCGTTGGCGGCGGGGCGTGTCCCGGAGCTGGCTGCGGTGCCGACATCGTTCCGGCACTGGGCGCGCGAGCTGGAG
>NZ_JBQQCE010000927.1:0-1226 GCF_052245645.1 Streptomyces sp. KR55
AGGTCAACTACTCGGCCCCTAAAGGACCGAGCTTGTTGGCTCAGCCCTTGTAGGGCTCCGTTTATGCTCCCGACTGCCCCCTACGACAGGGCGGTCACGGGTCACATCTACCGGTCCCGGCTATGTCGGGACCGGATCGGGCATGTTGACGAATACCCACGCCGAGCGTGCGCGCCTGCGCACGTTGACCCCGGCGACGTGGTCGGCCGGCCCAGCGAGGCCGCACCGACGACAGCGGAAAGTGTCCCGAGTGGGGCGGTTGCCGCGCTCGGTGTGGCCGCAGCGCGGGCAGCGCTGCGAGGTGTAGGCCGCATCCACCTCGATGTACGGCACCCCGGCACGGCGTGCCTTGTACTCGATGAAGGCACCGAGCTGGTGGAACGGCCAGGAGGACAGTCGTGCTCGCTGGTCGCGGGGAACCGTAACCCGCTCGCGGATGCCCTGGAGTTCTTCCAGGGCGAGGCCGCGCTCGGTGCGTTGGGCGACAGCAACGACTTCCTTGGCCACCTTGTGGTTCACGTGGGTGGCGTGACGGGCTTCCTTCCTCGCCCGCTTTTTGAGGAGCTGCTTGGCGGATCGGGTCTGCTTGGCCTGGATCTCGGCCCGCTTGCGGGCCTGCCAGCGCCGGTACCGGGTAAGGCGTCGGCCCTGGTGGTTGGTGCCGTCCGAGGTGGTGGCGAGGTTGACGATGCCTCGGTCCACGCCGATGAAGTCCTTCGGCTCGAACACCTCCGGCTCGGTCAGGTCGATCGTGGCGATCAGAAACCACTTCCCGTCCCGGAACACCAGATCGGACTCGCCCTTGCGGTGCTCAGAAAGGGCCTTGAGCGCTTCCGGGGAGCAGGCGAACCGGATGTTCTTGATCCGCCCGTTAAGGGTCCAGATCGATACCGTCTGTGCGTCGTAGTTCCACGACAGGCACCGGTCGTCGTACGTGTGCGCCGCATGCGGGCGGAAGGCGACCGGCTTGGACTCTGCCCTGCGGCGCTTCGATCCCTCGGGGCCGAGGTTTCCGGCCCGGATGTTTGCCCGCAGCGTGGTGTACGCGTCCGCGACGCGCTTGATGATGTGCTGCGCGGCCTGCGCCCCGAAGCCGCGGGCCTTGAGCTCGCCGTAACACAGCTTGCGCAGCTCACGGACGGACGCCTTGAGCCCGAAGTGCTCGAAGCCGGTGGCGGACACCCAGTTGGCCGCCTCGTTGATCGCGAGCAGGGTGCGCTCAAGCG
>NZ_JBQQCE010000928.1:0-1213 GCF_052245645.1 Streptomyces sp. KR55
GTGGCGTTGCCCGCGTTGACCAGGGCCCGGCTGGCGATGGTGCCGACCCCGAACGGGGTGGCGTCGGTGTCGCCGCCGACCACGTCGATCGACCCGAAGGGGACGCCGATGGCGTCCGCGGTGATCTGGGCCATGGAGGTGCGGTGTCCCTGTCCCCGGGACGGCGCGCCGATGGCGAGCTTCACCCTGCCGTTCGGAGCGATGCCGATGCGGGCGGTCTCGAACGGCCCGAGTCCGGTGGCCTCGATGTACATCGCGAATCCGATGCCGACGCGGCGTCCGTCGCGAGCGCCCTCACGCTGCCGTGCGCGGACCGCGGTCGCGTCCGCGCGGGCCACGGCGCGGCGCAGGAGTTCGGGGAAGTCCCCGGAGTCGTACGACTGCGGCCTGCCGGAGCGGTCCACGAGGCCGGTGGCGTACGGCATCTCCTCGGGCCGCACGAGATTGCGCGCACGCAGGTCCTCCGGCGCGATCCCGAGGCGGGCGGCCAGCCGGTCCATGGCCCGTTCCATGGCGAACACCGCCTCGGGGCGGCCTGCTCCCCGGTAGGGCGTGGCGAACGCGGTGTTGGTGAGAACGCCGGTGACGTCGATGTCCACGTTCGGGATCCGGTAGGGGCCGAGCAGATGGCACAGCGAGTTGTACGGCACGACGAGGCCGGTCGTGTTGTACGCGCCGAAGTTCACCGTGATCCGGTCGCGCACGGCGAGGAGGCGGCCATCGGCGTCCGCGGCGAGTTCGATGCGGTGGGTCTGCTCACGGGCGTGCGACGAGGCGGTGAAGCAGGTCGGCGAGCCGCTGGCGCAGCTGCTGGGCGACGCCCCCGGCGCCGATGTGCGCGCGGCGCTCGTCCGCAGCGTTCTGTTCGGCGTGATCATGGAGCGCTATCTCTTCGCGCACGAACCGGCGGCGTCCGTCCCGACCGCCGAACTGGCCCCCGCGCTCGCCGAAGTGCTCGGCTGCGCCTTCGGCGGTGACACCACACGCGGACGACTGCCCGGCGACACCACCCCCGGGCCACCGGACGCCGTCCCCCCGACCTCCTCCCCCGCCGTACCCGCCCCGGCTCCGCCCGCGCCCGGCGCACCCGGGGACTCTCCCTCGGCACTCCTCGCCCGCCTCGACGAGGTGTCCCGGCGCCACCAGGCGCTGATCGGCGCGACCTTGCGGGCGTACGGCGTCAGCCTGCCCGCGTGCGAGGTGCTGGCCGTGC
>NZ_JBQQCE010000929.1:0-1206 GCF_052245645.1 Streptomyces sp. KR55
ACGAGTTCGCCCACGGCCACGGCATGCGCCGCTGCCGCTACCGAGAGCAGGACAAGGCTCACCTCCAGCACGTCCTGACCGCCATCGCCGTCAACATCGAGCGCCTCAGCGGCCTGCCGCCGACCGGGGAAGCACCCCCGCCCCGACAGCCGACCGCCTTCCAGAACTACCTCGATCAGCGCGAGATCTCCCGGCTGAAGTCCTGGCGAGCCAAAAGCAGTTGACTCCGGCAACCCCAAGATCCCCGACAGAGTCAAGCTCAGCAGCCACCACTGCTGCGGACCGGCCATCACCACTTCCAAGGACGCCGGCCGTGCGCGGCGCCCGCACCGCTTCGCTCGCCACAGCCCCGTGTTCATCACACCTCGCTGTTCATTCCGGGCGGCGTTCCGCAAGGAGAAGTGCAAGCGGTCCGGCGGGAAGCAGGAATCGCCCGTCGTGCACGGCCTGGAGGGCATCACGCATCGGCCACCACATGAGCTTGAAGTCTGCTTCGGTCTCGGTGAGGCCCTGGGGGCCGAGCGTCAGGTCGCAGGCCTCGTACAGATGGACGCGCGCCCTGGAGCCCAGGATGATCGCGTACGAGCCGAGTGACCGCCACTGCTGGCAGTGACTCCGGCTTCCTCGCGCAGTTCCCGGCGAGCGCACTCAAGCGGGGACTCACCGGGCTCGAACCGGCCACCGGGAAGGAAAAGGTACTCGCCTACGTGGTGGGGGAAATAGGCACTCAGCAGGGCCACCAGGCCCTTCGCGTCGCGCGCTACCACCACGGAGGCGTCACGCATTGCTCCTTCACTCATGCCGCGTGAGCGTAGCGGTCAGAGGTGCACCCACGCGGCGTACGGCACGTTGAACACGGCGGGACGGGCAACGCCGCGACCGTGATAGCCATCGTCTCCGTAGGCGTCCCCATGGGGACCGCCACGGCCGCGGAAGGAACACCGCATGAGCAGCGCTTGGACGTGCGACGGCTGCGGCGTCCCCAACATCGACCGCGCGTCATGCGAAGCGTGCGGTACGAGCAGCCCGACCGCGACCGCTGCCGATCTCGCGAGAACTGCCCTGCAGGACGCGGCTGCGGCCCGCGCGGTCAGGTCGAGGAAGCCGCTTGCCGATGTGGACATCCAGGTGCTGCTGATCTGATTCTCCGAGCACGGCGTATCACTGACCAGTCGGGGTTTGGCTCTGTCGCGAGTTCAGTGAAAG
>NZ_JBQQCE010000093.1:0-25636 GCF_052245645.1 Streptomyces sp. KR55
CCCCCGGCTGGAGAGTTAGGCCGGATTTCAACCTTGCCCTCCTCTTCCTCTCGCGCATCAATGGACCCGTAAGTTCCGACGGACCGTCAGATTCAGGCTCGCGCAGCGTGCCCGCACCCCGCTGCCGGGTGGTCCGTCGGCGTATCTCCCGTCCATCCCCACATGGCATTCCCAGATACGGGAAGGGAGCCGGATCCCCATGAGAGGCAAGTGCACAGCAACAGGTGCGGCACTGGCGGTCGGGGCCCTCGCGGTCACCGGCGTCGTCCTCGCGCCCGCCGCCGTGGCCGTCGCCCCGGAGTCGGCGACGATCACCGCCGACTGCGGCACCTTCGGCGGCGGCGAGGCCACGCTCACGGCCACCCAGAACGGCACCGCCGCCACGATGACCCTCACGTCCTCCGCGATCACCGCGCCGATCGCGCTCGGCGAGGACTCGATCGCGTCCACGCTCACCCTGGTGAAGGGCAGCGGCGGCACGACCGCCTTCACCGGCACCGAGAACCCGGCGATGGCCGCCGGCGACAGCGTCACCGTCGGCCCGCTGAGCGGCACCGTGGCCTCCGGCGACAGCCTGGAGGCCTTCGGCGGTTCGCTGCGGATGACGGTCCTCGGCATCACCATCACCTGCACGGCGACCGGACCGCAGTCCCCGGGCCCGTTCGTGTTCGACTGAGAGCGATCGACCGAGAGCGATCGACCGAGAACGATCGACTGAGACCGGAACAGTGCGCTGCGCGGCCCCTCGCCCGGAAGGCGTCGGGGCCGCGCCCGTGAGGTCGTGCGGGCAGGTGTGCGGCGGGGCGTCGACGATCAGGGAGAATGGGCGGCATGAGTGTTCGCACCCCGTCATCCGAGCAGCCGGCCGACACTGTCCATCGGGCCGGCTTCGCCTGCTTCGTGGGCCGCCCCAACGCGGGCAAGTCCACCCTCACGAACGCTCTGGTCGGGCAGAAGGTGGCGATCACGGCGAACCAGCCGCAGACCACCCGGCACACCGTGCGCGGCATCGTGCACCGGCCCGACGCCCAGCTGGTCCTGGTGGACACGCCAGGTCTGCACAAGCCGCGCACGCTGCTCGGCGAGCGGCTCAACGACGTCGTCCGCACGACATGGGCCGAGGTGGACGTGATCGGCTTCTGTCTGCCCGCCAACGAGAAGATCGGTCCCGGTGACCGGTACATCGCGAAGGAGCTGGCGTCGATCAGGAAGACGCCGAAGATCGCGGTCGTCACGAAGACCGACCTGGTCGACAGCAAGACGCTCGCCGAGCAGCTCATCGCGATCGACCAGCTCGGCAAGGAGCTCGGCTTCGAGTGGGCGGAGATCGTGCCGGTGTCGGCGGTCGGGGACAAGCAGGTGAGCCTGCTCGCCGACCTGATCGTTCCGCTGCTGCCCGAGGGCCCGGCCCTCTACCCCGAAGGTGATCTGACCGACGAGCCCGAGCAGGTCATGATCGCGGAGCTGATCCGCGAGGCCGCGCTGGAGGGCGTCCGCGACGAGCTGCCGCACTCCATCGCGGTCGTGGTCGAGGAGATGCTCCCGCGCGAGGACCGTCCTGCCGACAAGCCCCTGCTGGACATCCACGCCAATGTCTACATCGAACGCCCCAGCCAGAAGGGCATCATCATCGGCCCCAAGGGCAAGCGCCTGAAGGAGGTCGGCATCAAGTCCCGCAAGCAGATCGAGGCCCTGCTGGGGACGCCGGTGTTCCTGGACCTGCACGTCAAGGTCGCCAAGGACTGGCAGCGGGACCCGAAGCAGCTGCGCAAACTGGGCTTCTGACCGTCACCTCGGCGCCCGCAGCATGTCCCGGAACCAGGCGTACGACGCCTTCGGTGTCCGCTCCAGCGTCTCCCGGTCGACATGGACCAGGCCGAAGCGGCGGGCGTAACCCTCCGCCCACTCGAAGTTGTCCAGCAGCGACCACACGAAGTAGCCACGCACGTCCACGCCCGCCGCCAGCGCCTCGTGCAGGGCTCGGACGTGCCCGTCCAGGTAGGCGATCCGGTCCTGGTCGTCGATCCCCTCGTACGAGCAGCCGTTCTCGGTGATCATGACGGGCGGGAGCCGGTCGCCGTAGTGCTCGCGGAAGCCGGTGAGCAGCTCGGTCAGGGCCTCCGGGACGACCGGCCAGCCGAAGTCCGTCACCGGGACGCCCTCGATCTGCCGTACGGAGAAGGGGAGGCCGGCCGGCATCGTCAGGCCGCCGAACTCGATCTCCGCCCCCTGGGGTGCGCCCACCCTGGTCGGCGCGTAGTAGTTGATGCCGTACCAGTCGACCGGCTCGGCGATCGCCTTCAGGTCCGCCTCGACGTCCCCGGGCATCAACTCGCCGATACCCGCCGGGTATTCACCCAGCAGGATCGGGTCCGCGAACAGCCGGTTGAGGAGTACGTCGTAGAAGTCCGCCGCCGCCACGTCGGCGCTGTCCTGCGACGCCGGCCAGGTCGGTCCGTGCGAGTTGGCGATCCCGATGTCCGAGGCGCCGGCCGCGCGCAGGGCGCGCACCGCCAGACCGTGCGCCAGAAGCTGGTGGTGGGCGACCGGGAGGGCGTCGAAGAGGAGCTGCCTGCCGGGTGCGTGGGCGCCCAGGGCGTGGCCCAACAGGGTGTGTTCGGCGGGCTCGTTGAGGGTGATCCACTTCGTCACCCGGTCGCCGAGCCGCTCCGCGACCACCGACACGTACTCCGCGAACCGCGCCGCCGTGTCCCGGTCCAGCCAGTCGAGCGTGACCGGCAGATCCCAGTGGAAGAGGGTCGGAACCGGACGTACGCCCGCCGCGCACAGCTCGTCGACCAGACGGTCGTAGAAGTCGAGGCCCCGCCCGCCCGCGAAGACCGCCCTCGGCCAGGAGACCGAGAAGCGGTACGCGTCCACGCCCAGGCCGGCCAGGAGGGCCACGTCCTCGCGGTAGCGGTGGTAGTGGTCGCAGGCCACCGCCGCGGTGGAGCCGTCCTTCACCCGTCCCGGCGCGGCCGTGAAGGCGTCCCACACGGACGGCTCGCGCTCGTCCACCGCTCCCTCGATCTGGTGCGCCGAGGTCGACACGCCCCACAGGAAGGTGTCGGGGAACGCCGGGAAATCAGGTGTCGGGTTCGTCGCGGTGTGCGCGTCAGTCGCCATGCGCCGGATCATCCGTACCGCCGGTAATGGAAGTCAACGGGCAGGCGTGAACAAGGAGTTACGCACCCTCCTTCAGCACCCGGCTGATCAGCCTGCGCTGCTCCTCCGTCAGCCGTGGATCCGCGCAGTACACGGTGTTCCCGTCCACGGTGATCTGGTAACTGAAGCCGTCGGGCACCCCGACCGGGGGCGCGCCCCGGCCGGAAGCGACCGCGCGCTCGGCCAGGGCGTGCCACTCCTGGGCGTCGGGCCGCCCCGAGGTGTCCACCTCGGCGTGCCGCTCGATGCCCGCGAATCCGCCCGTGCGCCTCACCTGAATACGCATGGGGATCTGTCTAGTACGGAACTACAGGGTGCGCACCCCCACCTGTTCCCAGGCCTTGAGCACCGCCTGGAACTCCTCGCCGCCGTCGCCGTACCGTGCCTTCGCGGCAGCGACGGTCAGCGTGGCGAACTCCGTGAAGTTCGCCCTCTCCTTCAGCTCGCCCCCGGTCAGCACGTCGTACCAGATCTGTCCCGCCCGCTCCCAGGCGTGCCCGCCGAGCGCGGTGGCGGCGAGGTAGAAGGCGTGGTTGGGGATGCCGGAGTTGATGTGGACGCCGCCGTTGTCGCGGCCGGTGCTGACGTAGTCGTCCATCGTGCCGGGCTGCGGGTCCTTGCCGAGGACATCGTCGTCGTACGCCGTGCCCGGCGCCTTCATCGAGCGCAGGGCCACGCCCGACACACGCGGGGCGAGCAGCCCGGCGCCGATCAGCCAGTCGGCCTCGGCGGCGGTCTGGCCGAGCGTGTACTGCTTGATGAGGGAGCCGAAGACGTCCGACACGGACTCGTTGAGGGCGCCGGGCTGGCCGAAGTAGGTGAGGTTGGCCGTGTACTGGGTGACGCCGTGGGCGAGTTCATGACCGATGACGTCGATGGGGATGGTGAAGTCCAGGAAGATCTCCCCGTCCCCGTCGCCGAACACCATCTGCTCGCCGTTCCAGAAGGCGTTGTTGTACTGCTCGTCGTAGTGGACGGTCGCGTCGAGCGGCAGGCCGTTGCCGTCGATCGAGTTGCGTTCGAAGGCCTTCAGGAACAGCTCGAAGGTGGCACCGAGGCCGGCGTAGGCGCGGTTGACCGTGGCGTCCTTGCCGGGCTCGTCGCCCTCGCCGCGGACCTTCTTTCCGGGCAGCTCGGTCCTGTGCCGGGCGTCGTAGATGGTGCGGTGCGGCTTGTCGGGCGCCGCCTCGGCGGGCGGGGCGACGGCGGGCGCGCCGAGGACCGTGGCCAGCCGGCGGTGGGTGCGCTCGTAGGCGTCGCGCTGCAGGGTCTGGCGGGCGGGACCGGAGAGCGCGGGGTCCTCGGCCTGGGCAAGCTTGTCGAGGACGTGCGGTGGAACGATGGTGCAGAAGACGGGCGTGAAGCCCCCGTTGGTCGTCATGCCCCAGCACCCTTGCACTGTGTTATGTCGCTGTCACCACCTGCAACCATGATTGGTGAAATGTGCCGACAAGGCGCCCCGGCGGCCGACTCCAAGTGGTATAGCGCACTTTTTGTCCTGTTTGTTCTCCTGGTCCCGCATACTGATACGGCCCCCCGCATCCGGAGGAGCTCGGCTAGCATGCTGCGCATCATGCGTTTCGGGCTGCTTCTTCTTAGCTGCCGCGGCGAGGGCCTGTAGTCGAGGCCGACTCCCTCCCCGCGGAGCTTGGCGTTGCGTCGTCGGCCGTCCTTCCGGACACCTTGAGGAGCCCACGCATCATGGCGAACCGCCAGCAGCCCAGTTCCATGCCGATCCACAAGTACGGCCGCTACCAGCAGGTCGACATCCCCGACCGCACCTGGCCCGAGAACCGGATCACCGCCGCCCCCCGCTGGCTCTCCACCGACCTGCGCGACGGCAACCAGGCCCTGATCGACCCCATGTCGCCGGTGCGCAAGCGCGCGATGTTCGACCTGCTGGTCAAGATGGGCTACAAGGAGATCGAGGTCGGCTTCCCGGCCTCGGGCCAGACCGACTTCGATTTCGTACGGTCGATCATCGAGGATCCCGGTGCCATCCCCGAGGACGTCACGATCTCCGTACTGACCCAGGCCCGCGAGGACCTGATCGAGCGGACCGTCGAGTCCCTGAAGGGCGCACGCCGCGCCACCGTCCACCTGTACAACGCCACCGCCCCGGTGTTCCGCCGGGTCGTCTTCCGCGGCTCCAAGGACGACATCAAGCAGATCGCCGTCGACGGCACCCGGCTGGTGATGGAGTACGCGGAGAAGCTGCTGGGCCCGGAGACCGAGTTCGGCTACCAGTACTCGCCGGAGATCTTCACCGACACCGAGCTGGACTTCGCGCTGGAGGTCTGCGAGGCGGTCATGGACGTCTGGCAGCCCGGCCCGGGCCGCGAGATCATCCTCAACCTGCCCGCCACCGTCGAGCGCTCCACGCCCTCCACGCACGCGGACCGCTTCGAGTGGATGGGCCGCAACCTCTCCCGCCGCGAGTACGTCTGCCTGTCGGTCCACCCGCACAACGACCGCGGTACTGCCGTCGCCGCCGCCGAGCTGGCGCTGATGGCCGGCGCCGACCGCGTCGAGGGCTGCCTGTTCGGGCAGGGCGAGCGCACCGGCAACGTCGATCTGGTCACCCTGGGCATGAACCTGTTCTCGCAGGGCGTCGACCCGCAGATCGACTTCTCCGACATCGACGAGATCCGTCGTACGTGGGAGTACTGCAACCAGATGGAGGTCCACCCGCGCCACCCGTACGTGGGCGACCTGGTCTACACGTCCTTCTCCGGCTCCCACCAGGACGCCATCAAGAAGGGCTTCGACGCCATGGAGGCCGACGCGAAGGCCAAGGGTGTCACGGTCGACGACATCGAGTGGGCGGTGCCGTACCTGCCCATCGACCCCAAGGACGTCGGCCGCTCCTACGAGGCCGTCATCCGCGTCAACTCGCAGTCCGGCAAGGGCGGCATCGCGTACGTCCTGAAGAACGACCACAAGCTGGACCTGCCGCGCCGGATGCAGATCGAGTTCTCGAAGATCATCCAGGCGAAGACGGACGCCGAGGGCGGTGAGGTCACGCCGAAGGACATCTGGGCGACCTTCCAGGACGAGTACCTGCCGAACTCTCAGAACCCCTGGGGCCGTATCCAGGTCAAGAACGGCCAGTCCACGACCGACCGGGACGGCGTGGACACGCTGACCGTGGAGGCCGAGGTCGACGGCGTCGAGACGACGCTGGTCGGCACCGGCAACGGCCCGATCTCCGCGTTCTTCCACGCGCTGCAGGGCATCGGCGTCGACGTCCGGCTCCTGGACTACCAGGAGCACACGATGAGCGAGGGCGCCTCCGCGCAGGCCGCCTCCTACATCGAATGCGCCATCGACGGAAAGGTTCTGTGGGGCGTCGGCATCGATGCGAACACGACACGTGCCTCGCTGAAGGCGGTCGTCTCGGCCGTCAACCGGGCGGCTCGCTGAGGGTTCGCTCCGCTGGGTTGGGCCGCGATAGGGGGGTGCCGCGATCGGTTGTCGGTCTTCTGCGGCGCCCCTGTGGCTGGTCACGCAGTTCCCCGCGCCCCTTTAAGGGCGCTGCCCTAACCGGGGTTCAGAGGCCCCGCTCGCCGTTTGTCGGTGGGCGGGGCCGTCGGTTTCCGGCCATTGACCTGTGCAGGTCACGGAAAGGTCTCGTCCTGGGTACTGACTCCGCCTCACCGATGTGGCTAACATCACGCAAGCGCGGCGATGTTGCCGTGGGGTTACGGGAGGTGCGACGTGCTGCCAGGACGGGGACGAAACGGCCGTGCCACCAGGCGTTCGCGCATGCTGGGCACCCGTACCGCATGGACGGCCGTCGGCGACGGCGAGTTCTTCTGCCCCGGCTGCGGGGGCGACCGCAACTACCAGCGGCTGACCGGCCGCCGCCGCTTCATCCTGCTCGGCCTGCCCGTGCTGCCGCGCGGCAACACCGGGCCGGTCGTGGAGTGCGCGGCCTGCCGGCGCCACTTCGGTGCCGACGTCCTCGACCATCCGACCACCAGCCGTTTCTCGGCGATGCTCCGCGACGCCGTGCACACCGTCGCCCTCGCGGTGCTGGCCGCGGGCGGCACCCGCACCCGTACGTCTTTGTCGGCCGCCGCGGGAACGGTGCGTGCGGCCGGGTTCGAGGACTGCACCGAGGAACAGCTGGGCGCCCTCGTCGAGGCGCTGGCCGCGGACACCGGACGGGTCTTCGGGGCGCCCTGCGGACCGGGGCTGGCCATAGAGCTGCACGAGGCCCTCGACCCGCTCGCCCCGCACCTCGCCCCGGCCGGCCGCGAGTCGATCCTCCTCCAGGGCGCCCGCATCGCCCTGGCCGACGGCCCCTACACTCCCGCCGAACGCGAGGTTCTCACCACCGTGGGCGCCGCCCTCACCATCACGTCGGACGAGGTGAGCCGTCTGCTGGCGGCGGCGCGGACGCCGTCCTGAGCGCGAACGCGAGACGCAGGGCCCAACTGGTCATCGTGGCCTACGAGTCGGGGCAGGTGACTCCTGCGACGATGTGACCGACAACCGGTCACCGTCCTTGGAGGGTGACGTCGAGCCCGAACCAGGGACCTCCACCCATACGAGGCTGCCTGGGCCGCTCCCGCGGGAACGCAGGGCGCCGATGTCGACCGATGCCCGGTTTGCTACGCTCCCCCCGCGTCCCGTGGGGGAAGTCCGGTGAGAGTCCGGCGCTGACCCGCAACGGTAAGCGTGGCCGCCCCGGTGGACGGTTCGCGCAAGCCCGATTACCCGCGGTTCGTGACCCTGTGACTGCTCGCCGTGGACTGCGGGAAGGGGATCGCGCGGTTCGGCCGTGCGGGCCGTCTCCTTGCTCTCGTTCATCAGGCGGCCCGAGGCGAAGGACCCGCCGACCGTGCGCCGAATACCCGTCGTGCCGCTGTCCCTTGGGCTCGGGCTGTTACTCGCCCTTTCCCTGCTGTGCGGGGTGGGCCTCGGTGCCGCCGGGCTCGGCTGGGCCGGCGTCTTCCGTTTCCTGTGGGCGGGGCTCAGCGGCGGGACGGTCAACGCCGGTGACGTCGCCCCGTACACCATCGTCTGGGAGATCCGGCTGCCCCGCGTCGTCCTCGCCGCCGTCGTCGGGGCCGGGCTCGCTGCCGTCGGGGTCGCCGTGCAGGCCATGGTGCGTAATGCCCTTGCCGATCCGTTCGTGCTCGGGATTTCGTCCGGTGCCGCTGTGGGAGCCAATGCCGTCATCCTGCTGGGTGTTTTCGCGGGGCTCGGGGTGTGGGCTCTGTCCCTGTCCGCCTTCGGGTCCGCGCTCGCCGCCATGGCGATCGTGTACGCCGTTGCCCGGTCCGGAACGCACGGGCTCACCCCGTTGCGGCTGATCCTGACCGGGACGGCTCTGGCGTACGGCTTCGAGGCCGTGACCACGGTGATGGTCTTCGGCGCCGCCCGCGGCGAGGCCGCCCGGTCCGCGATGATGTGGCTGCTCGGGAGTCTGGGCGGGGCGACCTGGGGGAAGGTACCGATCGCCGCCGTGACCGTGGCGGCCGGGTGGGCATGGCTTGCCCGGCGCGCAGAGTCGCTGAACGCCCTTGCCATGGGGGACGAGACCGCCGTAGCACTCGGAGTGCAACCGGCCCGACTACGGCGGGAGTTGTTCCTCGTCACCGCCGCCGTGACCGGGACCGTCGTCGCCGTCAGCGGGGCCATCGGGTTCGTCGGGCTGATGGTGCCGCATGTCGTACGGATGCTCGTCGGTGCCGATCACCGGCGCGTGCTGGTCGTGGCTCCCCTCGCCGGGGCCGTCCTGCTCGTGTGGGCGGATGTGCTGTCGCGGCTGCTGTTCGCCCCGGCCGAACTGCCGGTCGGGGTCATCACCGCCGTCGTCGGGGTGCCCGCCTTCCTGCTGCTGATGCGACGCGGCGGCTACGCGTTCGGAGGTCGTTGACATGCGGCTCGACGTCGAGGACGTGTCCGTCGCCGCCGGTGCGGTCCGGCTGGTCGACGATCTGAGACTCAGCGTGAAGAGCGGGGCGTTCGTGGGGCTCGTCGGGCCCAACGGGAGTGGCAAGTCGACCCTGTTGCGGTGCGTGTACCGGGCCTTGCGACCGAGCGGCGGTACCGTGCGGCTCGACGGTGACGACGTGCACGCGATGGATCCGCGGACCGTCGCGCGGGTGCTGGCCGCGCTGCCGCAGGAGTCGTCGGCCGAGTTCGACTTCACCGTCGCCGAGGTCGTCGGGATGGGACGGCTGCCGCATCAAGGGCGGACGGCCGCCGAAGACCGGACCGTCTGCGCCGAGGCCATGGACCGGACCGGGGTCACCCATCTCGCCGGCCGCGGGTTCCTCTCCCTCTCCGGCGGTGAAAAGCAGCGCGTCCTCATCGCCCGGGCCCTCGCCCAGCAGCCCCGTGTCCTCGTCCTCGACGAACCCACCAACCACCTCGACATCGCCCACCAGTTGGACATCCTGTCGCTCGTCCGCGCCAGCGGGCTGACCGTGCTGGCCGCGCTGCACGACCTCAACCTCGCCGCCGCGCACTGCGATCTGCTGTACGTCGTGGAGGGGGGCCGGGTCGTGGCCTCCGGGCCACCGCACGACGTGCTCCGACCGGAGCTGCTCGCCGAGGTGTTCGGGGTGCGCGCCCATCCCGTACGGCACCCGGAGACCGGCGCCGTCCAGCTTCTCTTCGACCTCCTCCCCTAAGGACCTTCATGCGCCAGCCCGTTGTCGCCGCCGCCCTCTGCCTCGCCGCCCTCGCCACGGGGTGCGGCGCGCAGGTCGACACATCGCCCGCCGACGGCGCATCGAGCGTCACCCTCACTAACTGCGGCAAGAAGATCACCTACGACAAGGTTCCGAGCCGTGTCGTCACCAACGACGTCGGGATCACCGAGCTGATGTTCGCGCTCGGCCTGGAGGACCGGATGGCCGGGTTCGTGATGCCCGACGACAAGGGCGACCTGGGCGGGGTGCCGTGGAAGGACGGCTACGACAAGGTGCCGTGGCTGTCGAAGGACCAGGTGACGAAGGAGAACGTCCTGGACGCCCGTGCGGACCTGGTCTTCGCCGGGTGGAACTACGGGTTCCGTGAGGACGCGGGCTTCACCCCGGACGCGTTGCGCAAGTTCGGCATCCCCTCGTACATCCTCACCGAGTCCTGCCGCAACGGCCGTACGGAGATCTCCCGGGGCATCATGCCGCCGCTGCAGGCGCTGTACGAGGACCTCACCAACCTGGGCAAGCTGTTCGGCGTGGAGAAGCGGGCGGCCGAGCTGATCGCCGGCTTCCGGAAGCAGGTGGCCGACGTCGAGGCGAAGGCACCCAAGGGCGCCGACCGTCCCAAGGTGTTCCTCTACGACAGCGGTGAGGACCAGCCCTTCACCTCCGGCCGATACGCCGCGCCCGACCAGATCATCGGCAAGGCGGGCGGCGTCAACGTCATGCACGACCTGGAGGACTCGTGGACGACGGTCGGCTGGGAAACGGTCGTCGAACGCAACCCCGACGTGATCGTGATCTGCGACTACGGCGATGTGAGCGCGGAGCAGAAGAAGAAGTTCCTGCTGTCCTACGCCCCGTTGCGGAACGTTTCCGCGGTCAAGCACAAGCGCATCTTCACGCTGGACTACGTCGACCTGGTGGAGAGCCCGCGCAACCCGTCGGCGATCGCCCGCCTCGGGGAGTACTTGCGGACGCACCAATAAGTGTTGGCGAGGGTGTCGGGGTGAACCCGAAGGGCGGGACTGGGGTAATCCCCCGGGCGAAGTGGGTCGTTGCCCGGATGTGACGGATTATCAAGATCCGTCACGCTCGGAGACATGAAACCGATGACGAAGAGCCTCGCCCTGATCGCCTCCGCCTCCGGCATCGTGTTCGGTGTCCTGGCGCCCCTCACCGCGTCCGCCACGAGCGGCATGTCCGCGCCGCTGAAGTGGACCAAGTGTGAGGGCACCGGCCTCGACCCGCGGCAGGAGTGCGCGACGGTCGAGGTGCCGATGGACTACGCCGACCCGCAGGGACCGACGATTGACGTCGCCATCTCCCGTATCCCCAGCGAGAAACCGTCCGCCCGCCGCGGCGCCCTGATGCTGATCGCCGGTGGACCCGGCGGGTCCAGCCTCAACGACCCGTCGGGCAAGGGCCAGAAGCTGCCGCAGGAAGTACGCGACGCCTACGACCTGATCGGGTTCGCCCCGCGCGGGCTGGCCCCGTCCACCTCCGCCACCTGCGGCATCGAGCACGCCGACCTCGCCATCTCGGCGTCGCGGCCCTGGCCCGCCCCCGACGGCTCCATCACGGAGAACCTGGTCTACGCACAGCGCGTCTCGGACGCCTGCGCACGCAACGGCGGCGAGCTGATCCGGCACATCAGCTCCGCCAACGAGGCCCGCGACATCGACCGCATCCGGGCCGCGCTCGGCGAGCGGAAGATCTCCGCGTGGGGCGTCTCGTACGGCACGTATGTCGGCGCCGTCTATGCCGAGCTGTTCCCGCAGCGCACCGACCGGATCGTGCTGGACAGCAATGACAACCCCGACCCCGTCAAGGTCCAGCGCGCCTGGCTGGCCGCGCATGAGCGAGGCGTCGAGGACGTGTTCCCCGAGTTCGCCAAGTGGGCGTCCACGCCCGGCAATCCGGACCGGGTCGCCGAGACGCCGGCCGGGGTGCGGACGGCCTTCCTGGATCTGGCCGCCCGCCTCGACCGCGAGCCGATCCCCTGGCCGGGCGCCAACCCGCCCGCGCTGGACGGCAACGTGCTGCGTCAGACCATGCTGAACACCATGTACGACCCGGACGACTTCCCCGGCCTCGCCCAGCTGATGCTGGCCGTGCAGAAGGGGACCGTGCCGCCCGCGCCGCAGTCCCCGCCGGAGGAGGTGCTGCAGAACGTCTACGCGGTCGCCGCCGGGACCATCTGCAACGACTCCGCCTCCGCCTGGCCGGCGTCCGCCGACGCGTACCAGAAGGACGTCTTCGAGAGCCGGGCCAAGTACCCGCTGACCGCGGGCATGCCCCGGAACGCGATGATCTGCGCCGCGTGGCCCTACGAGCCGCGTGAGGCGCCGGTGCGGATCACCGACGAGGGGCCGTCCAACGTCCTCCTCGTGCAGAACGAACGCGACCCGGCCACCCCGCTCAGCGGCGCCCTGAAGATGCGTGCGGCGCTCGGCAAGCGGGCGGTCATGGTCGTCAACGACTCCACCGGCCACGACGCCTACCTGGCCAACGGCAACGCGTGCGGCGACCGGACGGTCTCCCGCTTCCTGGCGACCGGCGAACGGCCGAGCCGGGACACGTACTGCGCGTAGGGGCCTGTCCCCCGATGGGCGGCGGTGCAACCTCCTGACCACGAGGCCGGACCGGGACGCGCCGCGCGTCGACGCCCTGACCGCCGACGCGACCACCCTGCTCGCGGACACCCTCACCCGGTGGCGAAGCCCCGCACATACCGCCGCTGCCACCATGTCTCCACCGCCCGCCGGTCATAGTGCGCGCGGACGTACGCCACGGCCTCCTCGGCCGGTACGCCGTCCAGGACGGCCAGGCAGGCCAGGGCCGTGCCGGTGCGTCCGCGTCCGCCGCCGCAGGCGATCTCGACCCGCTCGCGGGCGGCACGCTCCCAGGCCTCGGTGAGGGCCGCGCGGGCGTCGGCGCGGTCGGCGGGGAGGCGGAAGTCGGGCCAGCGGAGCCAGCGGGAGTCCCACGGGACGGTGGGGGGCCGGCTGCCGAGCAGGTAGAGGCCGTACGACGGGGTGGGCGCCCCTGAGGGGAGGGCGTGCCGCAGACCGCGTCCCCGCACCAGCCGCCCCGACGGCAGCCTGAGCACGCCCGGCGTCTGCTCGTCCCACAGCTCCTGCGTCTCCACGGGATCATTCGAACCCGTCCGCCGCACCCGGGCAACCGAATCCGCCCAACCGGTGCTCGCGGTCAGGCGCGGGACGCCCGGGCGCCGTCGACCTGGTGGAACACCGTCCAGAATGCTCCCCGTCTCCGGCGGCCGGCTGCGTCAACTCCCGCCGTTTCGTACCGCCATTGGTGCGACCTCTGGCAGATACGCCATTCGTGTGTGATCTCTTGACTGCCCTCACGGCCGCTCCTATGGTCGCGCTGACCGCAGGACGTAGGACGTCGTATCTCCTGATCGTCCGATTCATCCGACCGCCTCCCCCACCCCTCCCGGAGGACCCGTGCGCGACGTGACCAACGACGTTCCGGCGCTGCACCGCCGCTCGTTCCTGAAGTACACCGGCGCTCTCGGTGCCGCCGCCGCGGTCTCCGCGTCGCTGTCCGCGTGTTCGGCCGGCCCGGAGTCCACCAACGACACCGGCGACGGGGGCGAGGGCGCGAACCGGACGCTCACAGCGGTCATCGGCTACGGGAACGACGGCAGCTGGGATCCGACGCAGACCGCGTCCGCGTTCTGCATGGCCGGCAACAACCACATCTACGAGGGGCTGCTCGACACCGACCCGATCTCGCGTGAGCCGTATCCGGCCCTGGCGACCCAGGTGCCGGCGGACCTCACCAGCACGTCCTGGAAGTTCACCCTGCGGGCGGGCGCGAAGTTCCACGACGGCAAGCCGGTCACCGCCGACGACGTGGTCTTCGTCTTCGACCGGATCCTCGACCCGGACACCCAGACCCTGGCCAAGGGGTTCTTCGAGCCCTGGCTGAAGGACGTGCGGAAGATCGACGCGCAGAACGTCGAGCTGGTCCTGAAGTTCCCCTTCCCGGAGGGCGCGTCCCGGCTCACCCTCGCGAAGATCATGCCGAAGCACGTCTTCTCCCGGCCCGGCGCCTGGGACGAGGCGATCAAGGGGCTGGCGGTGGGTTCGGGGCCGTACCGTCAGGCCGCGCACCACCCGAAGTCCAACACCACCTTCGAGGCGTTCGCCGACTACAACGGCCCGCGCCCGCCCGCCTTCAGGAAGATGAACTGGCTGACGATCGTCGACGCCGCTCCGCGCGTCGCGAAGATCTCCGGCTCGAGCGCGGGGGCGCAGATCGCGGACAACATCCCGTACGCCAACATCGGCCGGCTGGAGAGCGGTGGGCTGACGGTGGCCGGCGGGGCCGGGATGAACAACCTGTTCCTGATGTTCAACACGCGGCGCAAGCCGTTCGACGACGTACGGGTGCGTCAGGCGCTGCACTACGCCATCGACACCGAGACGATGGTGGAGGTGGCCCTCAAGGGGCACGGGAAGCCGTCGTCGTCGTTCCTCGACGAGAGCAACCCGGCCTACCGGCGCGCGAAGACCGTCTACGGCCACGACCCCGACAAGGCCAGGGCTCTGTTGAAGGAGGCCGGGGTCAGCGGGCTGAAGGTCGAGATTCTCGCGGTGAACGTCAGCTGGATCGTCGACTGTCTGCCGACCATCAAGTCGTCCTGGGACGCGATCGGCGTGCGGACCACGCTGTCGCCGCAGGAGACCACGGCCGTCTTCACCAAGATGGACCAGAAGCAGGACTACCAGGTCGTCGCCGCCGCCTCGAACCCCAACCAGTTCGGCCTCGACGCCGACCTGATCATGCACTACAACTACGGGCCCGAGAACCTGTGGATGCAGTACGCCCGCTGGGCCGACGACCCGGTCGCCAAGCAGTTGTTCAGGGACATGGACCAGGCGACCCGGGAGGCGGACCCGGACCGCAAGAAGGCGATGATCCAGGACTACATCGACGTCGTCGCCGAGCAGGCCGTGCTCTACCCGGTCGTCCACAACGAACTCATGACGGCCTGGGACCCGAGCGAACTCGCCGGCATAAGGGCCCAGCCGTACCCCGGAATCAACGTCCTCCAGGCCAAGTGGGCTTAAATCTCCGGGAGTTGGTCCGTGGTCGCCATCGTCAGGATTCTGGCCCGCCGTATCGCCCTGCTCGTGCCGCTGATGCTCGGCATCGTGCTGTTCGTGTTCCTGGTGATGCGGTTCTCGGACGTCGACCCGGCGTCCGCGTTCTTCCAGGGCGCCAACCCGACGCCCGAGCAGCTGCACGACTTCCGCGAGGAGCACGGCCTGCTCGACCCGCTCCCCGTGCGCTACGTCGCCTTCGTCGGCGACCTGCTGCACGGTGACATGGGCACCAGCGCGCTGACCCGCGGCGAGGTGATCGACCAGGTCATGACCGCGCTGCCGCTCACCATGCAGCTGACCTTCCTCGGCCTCGGCATCGCGGTGGTGCTGTCGCTGATCGGCGGGGTCACCGCGGCGATCTACCGGGACCGGCTGCCCGACCAGATCATCCGGGTCGTGTCCCTGACCGGCGTGGCCGCGCCCGGGTTCTGGCTGGCGCTGCTGATGATCCAGTACCTGGCGGTCGACCTGGGCTGGTTCCCGACCGGCGGCTACATCAATCCGGCGGACTCCTTCACCGGCTGGCTGAAGACGATGACGCTGCCCGCCCTCGCCCTGTCGCTGCCCGTCGCCGCGCAGCTGACCCGGATCGTACGCACGGCCGTCGTGGAGGAGCTGGACAAGGACTACGTCCGGACCGCGATCGGCAGCGGGCTGCCGCCGCGGGTGGTGGTCGGGCGGAACGTGCTCAGAAACGCCCTGATCAATCCGCTGACCGTGCTGGGGTTGCGGGTCGGCTATCTGCTCGGCGGCGCGGTCGTCATCGAGACGATCTTCTCGCTGCCCGGCATGGGCAAGCTGATGATCGACGCCGTGAAGAACGGCGACCCGGCCGTCGTCCAGGGCGTCGTCCTGACGACCGCGACCGGCTTCGTCGTCGTCAACCTCGTCATCGACATCCTCTACCTGCTGGTCAACCCGCGACTGAGGGAAGCGGCCTGATGTTCACGCGCAAGCGCCTCACCGAGGCCCTGGCCCGACCCGGCGTCCGGCTGCGCGGCTGGCGCCGGCTGCCGCTGCTGTCGAAGGTCGCCGTCTGCTTCCTGGCGCTGGTGGTGCTGGTCGCGGTGTTCGCACCGCTGCTCGCGCCGTACGACCCGCTGGAGCAACTGCCGCCGGTCGACGGCACCGGGCATCCGTCCGCCGAGCACTGGATGGGCCAGGACAGCCTCGGCCGGGACATCCTCAGCCGGCTGATGTACGGCGCCCGCTGGTCGCTGGCGATCGGGCTCGGCGCCACCGCGCTGGCTCTGCTCGCGGGTTCGCTGATCGGCGCGGTCGCGGCTACCTCCCGCAAGGCGGTGGACGAGACGCTGATGCGCTGTCTGGACGTCGTGATGGCGTTCCCGGGGATCGCGCTCGCCGCCGTCCTGGTCGCCGTGTTCGGCGGCGGGATCACGGTGCTGATCTGCGCGATCGCGTTCCTGTTCACGCCGCCGGTCGCCAGGGTCGTACGGGCGAACGTGCTGGATCAGTACGGCGAGGACTATGTGACGGCCGAGCGGGTCATCGGCGCCCGCACCCCGCACATCGTCCTCAAGCACGTGGCCATCAACTGCGCGGCCCCGGTGCTGGTGTTCTGCACCGTGCAGGTCGCCGAGGCGATCGTGTTCGAGGCGTCGCTGTCCTTCATCGGGGCGGGCGTCCGGCCGCCGGACCCGTCGTGGGGCAGCGTCATCGCGGACGGCAAGAACATGGTGCTGACCGGCGGCTGGTGGGCGACCGTCTTCCCCGGGCTGCTGATGCTGGTCACCGTGCTGTCGCTGAACATCCTGTCGGAGGGGGTGTCGGACGCGTGGGCGGCTCCGGCGGCGCGGGAGGTGGAGGTACGCAAGGAGACCGACCGGGTGGAGGCCCCCGAGCCCGGCAGCGGCAAGGTCATCCAGCTCCCCGGCCTGGCCGAGGCCGCCCGCCGGCTCCGCTCCCGCGCCCGCCCGCTTCCCGACGGGCGGCCGGTGCTCTCGGTCGAGAACCTCGCCATCGGTTTCGACCACCGGCACCACGGGGTGGACATCGTCGACGGCATCAGCTTCGAGGTGCATGCCGGTGAAGTGCTCGGCCTGGTCGGCGAGTCGGGCTGCGGCAAGTCACTGACGGCGCTGACCGTCATGGGCCTGCAGCCCAAGGGGGCCCGGGTGCGCGGCCAGGTCCGCTTCAACCAGCGCGACCTGCTCGCCGAGCCGATGCGGGTACGCCGCAGGCTCCTCGGCCACGAGATGGCGATGATCTACCAGGACGCCCTGTCGTCCCTGAACCCCGCGATGACCATCCGCGCCCAGCTCAAGCAGGTCGTACGGCGCGGCGGGCACCGCACCCCCGCCGACCTGCTCACCATGGTCGGCCTCGACCCCGACCGCACCCTGCGCAGCTACCCGCACGAACTCTCCGGCGGCCAGCGCCAGCGCGTCCTGATCGCCATGGCCCTGTCCCGCGACCCGAAGCTGATCGTCGCCGACGAGCCGACGACCGCGCTGGACGTGACCGTGCAGGCGCAGATCATGGAACTGCTGCTGAGGCTGCGCGAGGAGCTGGGCTTCGCGCTGATCCTGGTCTCGCACGACCTCGCCCTGGTCGCGGACATCACCGACCGGGTGGTGGTGATGTACGGCGGGCAGATCGTGGAGACGGGCGTGACCGCGGACCTGGTGGAGGCGCCGGCCCACCACTACACGCGCGGACTGCTCGGCAGCGTGCTGTCGCTCGAGTCGTCCCAGGAGCGGATGACGCAGATCAAGGGCGTCGTCCCCTCCCCCGCGGACTTCCCGGCGGGCTGCCGGTTCGCGGACCGCTGCCCGATGGCGAGCGAGACCTGCCGGACGACGGCCCCGGACCTGCTGGGCACACGCACCCACACGGCGGCCTGCCACCATCCGGCGGTCCTGCTGGTGACCGAGGGCGAGGCGGAGAGCGAGGTCGTCACGTGAGCGCAGTGCTGGAACTCGCCGACGTGCATGTCGTGCACAAGGCCCGCACGGGGGGTGTCTTCAAGCGGGACAAGGTGTACGCCCTCACCGGCGCCGATCTCACGATCGCGCCCGGCGAGACGGTCGGCGTGGTCGGGGAGTCCGGCTGCGGCAAGTCGACGCTGGCGAAGGTGCTGGTGGGCGTGCAGCGGCCGACGTCCGGGACGGTGTCCTTCCGCGGCCGTGACCTGTGGACCATGTCGGCCGACGAGCGCCGGGCGGCGATCGGCAGCCACACCGGCATGATCTTCCAGGACCCGTCGACGGCCCTGAACCGCCGGCTCACCGTCCGGCAGATCCTGCGCGACCCGCTGGACGTGCACAAGCGCGGCACGGCAGCCCAACGGGACGAGCGGGTACGGGAGCTGATGGCGCTGGTGGGACTGCCGCGGGCGCTCGCCGACGGGCTGCCCGGCCAGCTCTCCGGCGGTCAGCGGCAACGCGTCGCCATCGCCCGCGCCCTGGCCCTCGACCCCGACCTGGTGGTGGCGGACGAGCCGACCAGCGCCCTGGACGTGTCGGTGCGCGCGCAGATCCTCAACCTGCTGCTGGATCTCAAGGAGAGGCTGGGCCTGGCGCTGGTGTTCGTCTCGCACGACATCCAGACGGTACGGCGGATGAGCGACCGGGTGATCACCATGTACCTCGGCCGGATCGTGGAGGAGGCCCCGGCCGACCGGGTGACGGACCGGGCCAGGCACCCGTACACCCGCGCCCTGTTCTCCGCGACCCCCGGCCTCCTCGACCCCATCGACCCGATCCCGCTCGTCGGTCCGGTGCCGTCGGCGACCCGCCCGCCGAGCGGATGCCCGTTCCGTACCCGATGCTGGAAGGCGGACGAGGAGTGCGCCGAGTCGATGCCCGGGATTTCCGTCTCGTCCGCCTTCGGGCATCGCTTCCGCTGCCACCATCCGGTGGCGGAGGACCAGCCGACCCGTGAACTCGTCGGCCAGGCGCAAGTTCTGAGGGAGCCCAGATGACCCTTCCCACCCCGCTGACCGGTGTCGTACCGCCCGTCTGCACGCCCCTGACACCGGACCGCGAGGTGGATGTGCCCTCGCTGCTCAGGCTGGTCGACCATCTGATGGCCGGCGGAGTGCACGGGCTGTTCGTGCTGGGTTCGACCTCGGAGGCGGCGTATCTGACGGACGGGCAGCGCGAGCGGGTCGTGCGGGCGGTGGTGGACCATGTGGGCGGGCAGCTGCCGGTCCTGGCGGGCGCCATCGACATGACCACGCCGCGCGTACTGGACCACGTGGGGCGGGTCACGGCGGCGGGCGCGGACGCGGTCGTCGCGACCGCCCCCTTCTACACCCGCACCCACCCCGCGGAGATCGCCCGCCACTACCGGATGCTCGCCGCCACCTCCCCGGTCCCCGTCCTCGCCTACGACATCCCGCCCGCCGTGCACACCAAGCTCGCCCCCGAGCTGGTGCTGGAGCTGGCCGCGGACGGTGTGCTGGCCGGGCTGAAGGACTCCAGCGGCGACCTCGGCGGTTTCCGCAGGGTCGTCACCGCCGCCCGCACGCACCCCGGCCTCACCGGGTTCACCGCGCTGACCGGCTCCGAGGTCGTCGTCGACGCCGCGCTCGCGCTGGGCGCCGACGGGGCGGTGCCCGGCCTCGCCAACGTCGACCCACACGGCTACGTCCGCCTCTACCGGCTGTGCCGGGCCGGCGACTGGGAACGCGCCCGCGCCGAACAGGAGCGCCTGTGCACCCTGTTCGGCCTGGCCGGTGTCGGGGACCCGGCGCGGATGGGCGGAAGCTCCTCGGCACTGGGCGCGTTCAAGGCGGCCCTGCATCTGCGGGGGGTCATCGCCTGCCCGGCGACGGCGGAACCGCAGGTGCCGCTGTCGCCGGACGAGGTGGAGCGGGTGGGGAAGTTCCTGGCGGCGGCCGGGTTGCTCTAGGCAAGGTCGTCGAGCGGTAGGCGGCGGAACTCGAGCGTCTCGTACGTGCTCGTCACTCCCGTCTCGTACAGGATGCCGAGCGTGTTCCGGTCGAGGCGTACGAGGTCGGAGTAGGCGGCCCGCTGCTGGGACAGGGTGAGGGCCTTGGTGAAGGTCGTGCCGCCGTCCGTGCTGCGCCAGACCGCCATCGCCTGACGGGCGGTGGGCACGGACGGGCCGGAGAACAGCAGCCCGGCGCCCGGGTGGTGCAGGACGCTGCCCTGCACGATCGGCACGTCGTCGAGGGTGGACTGGACCGTGTACGGCCGTTCCAGGGAGGCCGCCCCGTCGGCGGAGTGGCTGTCGAGGCGGTTGCCGGCGCTGGTGCCGTGCTGGTCGCGGGCGGAGAAGTAGATCCTGCCGTCGGGGAGTTGGGTGGCCGTGCTCTCGTTGGCGTTGTTGTGGCCGTCGTAGGAGTCGTCGACGAAGCCCAGCCGCCAGGTGCGGCCGCCGTTGTCGCTGTAGAGGGCGTGGGCGCCGTAGTACCGGGGTTCCTCGCCGGTGTCGGGGGAGCCGGCGGGCGGGGCGGCGGAGTGGTTGGCGGGGACCACCAGCCGGCCCTTGTGCGGGCCGCGGGTGAGGGCGATCGCATGGCCGGGGCCGGTGGCGTACCAGCGCCAGTTCGGCCGTTTCACCGCCGCCGTGATCTCCTGCGGGCGGGTGAAGTGACGTCCGTCGTCGACGCTGCGCTGCACGAACACCCGTCGGCCCTGATCGGGCGTCACCTCGCCACGCATGATCTGCGCCTCCGTCACAGCACCGCTGTTGTAGGACGTGAGCAGCACGACCGCGCCGGTGCCGGGGTCGACGACCGGCGCCGGGTTGCCCCGCGTGTCGCCGTCCCCGGCGGCGACGACCGTCAGCGGGCCCCAGGTGCAGCCGCCGTCGGTGGAGCGGCGGACGACCACGTCGATGTCGCCGGAGTCACCGGCACCGCCGCGCCGGCCCTCCGCGAAGGCGAGGACGGTGCCGCGCGGGGTGCGGACGGCGGCGGGGATGCGGTACGTGTCGTATCCGCCCTCCCCGGAGACGTACGGGACGGAGGACGTGCACCGGCCGGCGGCGGAGGCTGGGGCGGGCACGGTGAGCGAGCTGAAGGCGACGGGGGTGAGGAGCGCTGCGGCGGTCAGGAAGGCGCGTCTCGGACGTGGCATCTCAGGAACCGTTCCTAACAACTGAGCGGGAGTGTGTCCTGGTGCCAGGACGCGTGCTCAGCCGCGTGCCCCGAACGGTGTTGGGCACGCTGGTCGCCCGCTTTCGCTCCGCGTCCGGGCGGCACGCATCTGGTGCGTGGTCCGGGGATGCGGGGCGGGGTCCCTCACGCCTTCGGGTGTCGGGTCCGGCCTGGGCGGTCCGATGCCCGTACCCATCGCTCTGGTGGGTGCGGGGCGGTGCCGTCCGTCGCCGGATCGGATGCCCGAGGGCGCGCCGTCCGATCGCCACGGCTGCCGCGTCGTGGCGCGTGGTCTTACGGGTGACCGCCACCACCCCCTTCGCCAGGGCCGCCTCCAGCGGCAGCACCGGAACAGCAGCGCGCTGCCAGCAGGCGGTCACGTACCAGCGGCCGCGCACCACATCGTGGTGGATGCGGTAGGCCACCGCCCGGTTGTTCGTGATCCGGTCCCGCCACTCCTCGCCCCGGTGCCGGAACGCCGCGGTGGCGTCCAGCACGTAGCGGCCGTGCGGGGCGTTGGCCAGGTGCGCCAGTGCGGCCGGGAGTTTGACCGTGACCTGTCCGGTGGCGGTGATGCGGATGGTCTCGTTGCCGCAGGGCTTGCCCGACTCCCCGTCGGCGGTCAGGAACATCCGCGCCGCCTGCCACCGCTGTCGCCACGCCCGCTCGTCCAGCCCGGCCTCGTCCAGATGGTGGCGCAGATGCGCGAGCTTCCTGCCGCCGCGCACCACGTGCACCCGGCCCGCCGCCCAGTCCGCCTCCACCCCGGCCAGCCGGTCGGTCAGGGCGTGCAGGCGGCGGGACTTGGCGTGCCACTCCGCCCGCGAGCCGTACCCGCGCGGGAGCCCATCGCGTTTGTCCGCCTTGGCGCCCACCGGGCGGGCCAGCCGGGCCTGGATGGACGCGATCTGCCCGCGCAGCCAGGCCATGTGGGCCACCTGGCCGCGCCGGGCCAGCGCCCACTGGTCATGCGTGGCCTTGGTGATGCTGCCCGCCCAGCGGGCCGATGAGGATCCGGACAGCTCCCGCTTGCGGGCCGCCCACGCGTCCGTGCCGTGGTCCAGGCCCTGCCGGGAGCGCACCGCGAGATCGCCCGCGGCCAGCGCGCCGAGGAACCCACCGACCTCGGCCAACACCGCCGCGTCGATATCCGAGACCGGCAGCCGGGCCCGGATCGCCACCCCCGCAGGGCCGGGCACCGCAAACGCCGCCGCCCTCCGCAGCCCGCCCACCCCATCACCCCCACCCGAACGAAGATCTCAACTCACCCAACGAGCCCCACCCGCAAAGGTCACCCATTCGACAGCCAAACTCCCTTTCATCCCACCCCGAAACCCGCCGCCCACCTTCACCCACAGCACCAGCACTCACACACACTCGCCGATACGCGCATACACCCGGTCAAACGGCAGTAGCGGGAACCCTCCCAGCGTGTTTAGTGAATGCTAAAAGGAACTGCGTCCTGGCTCGTCGGGCTAGAGCGAGGTCCGTGTCCTGTTCATGTTCGACCCGTGGCGTTCGGCGATTCTCTTGGTTGCAGGAGACAAGGCCGGGAACTGGAGCGCCTGGTACGACGAGGCGGTTCCGCTGGCCGAGATTCGGTACGCGGAGTACGTGGCTGATCGGAAGAGGGAGTCGGGGCAGTGAACGGAAGCGTCAGGTGGTCGGCAAGTGGGCACCGTGAGCGGGCAGAAGAGCTGTCGGGTGGTCGTGAAGCCTTTCTTGACGGTGCTCAGCGCATGCTGGCCGAGGTGCGGGCCTGGCGCCTGGCCGACATGCGTCAGGAGCGCGGCTTCACCCAGGCTCAGGTGGCCGAGCACATGGGCGTGAGCAAGGGCCGGGTGTCGCAGATCGAAAGCGGCCAGGTCTCCGTACGGATGTTGTGGCGCGATACGTGGAGGCGCTGGGCGGCAGCCTGGTGATGGTGGCCGTCTTCGGCGACGGGGAGCTGCGCAAAGTCGGCTGACGTGGGACGCCGTGGTCAGCTCGTCACGGCGCCGATGAACGCCGTCCACGCGGCCGGCCCGATCACGACCACTGGACCGTGCGGCACCTTGCTGTCCCGGACGGGGACAACGCCGGGGACTCCGTCGGCGACCTCGACGCAGCTGCCGCCTTCGCCGTTGCTGTAGGTGCTCTTGCGCCAGCGGGCGGCGCCGGGGAAGTCGTAGGCGACCTCGATGCAGTCCTCCCCGCCCGCGCCGCCGCTGTGGCTGCTCTTGCGCCAGCGGGCGTTGGTCAGGACGTACTCGCGCATCGTCTGTGGTCCTCCGACGCCGACTCGATCAGGGCCAAGGACGCCTCCGGCGACAGCGCGACGCCCCTGAGGAGATCGTAATGCGCCCGAGTTCGCTTCACCACCGCCGGTTCGTCCAGCAGATCCCCCGAAAACACGCCTTCTGTATAGACAGTTGGTGGGGCGTCCTCGAAGTTCATGAGCTTCATCATCTTGCCCATCTGCGCGTGCGCCCCGGCCGCGAACGGCAGTACCTGCACCAGCCCCGTGCGCTCCCGTACCAGGGCTGCGATGTGATCGAGCTGGTGCGCCATGACCGCCGGGCCGCCGACGGGGATGCGGAGCACCGACTCGTGGAGGACCGCCCAATACACGGGCCGTGCAGCGTCCTTGAGGAGCTGCGTGCGGTCCATGCGTCCCCTGACCAGTTCCTCGATGTACTCGTCAGCGGCTAACGGGTTGTTCGCCAGAAACACAGCTCGCGCGTACTCCCGCGTCTGGAGCAGCCCCGGCACCACCGCTGGCGCGAACTCGGAGATCCCCGTCGCCAACCGCTCCAGCTCCACCACATGCGCGAAGTACTCCGTATACGGCTGCTCCTTGATGAGCTTGCGCCAAAGCCGCTCGAAAATACCGTCGGTTTGCAGCGTCTCATCGATCCGCCGCGCGATATCCAGCTGAGGCTTTCGAATAGCCTGCTCGAACTGCCCGATATACGCCCCGGACACGAATACCCGCGCCCCCAGCTCCACCTGGGTGAGCCCCGCATCCTCGCGGCGTCGCTTCAGTTCCGCCCCGAAGAACTCCCACGCCGCCTGACGTGAACCGTTGGCCATGGCCAACCCCCTTGCCCTGCCCCGGCTTTGCAGTGCACAGGCTTCTGCCGAGTGTAGGGCGACCAGGTCATTCTGGAGTCGGAAAGCGTGAAACTCGACGGCGAAGGGGAACCAGGTGGAAGCACGACACTCGGCGCTGTGCGTCGAAGAGGCGGAGGACACCTTGAACGAATTGCGGACGGCACTCGAAAAGGCCGGAATTACCCTGCCGTCACTGCGACTCGATCCGGCGAGCCATGCCCGAGAGGCGCCCTGTCCGCTGGTGGAACTGGGCCGGTGTTCGATGGAGACCGCCCGACGGCTCGCGGCGGTGCTCCGGTGAAGCCCCCGGTCGGTTCCTACGTCGTGGACACCCGGACCGGGCGGCTGGGCGTCGTCATGGGACACGAGGGACCGTACGTGCAGGTGAGACCGTACGGCGGCGGGCGGGAGTGGGACGCCGATCCCGGTGCCCTGCGCCACGCCACCGCGGCCGAGCGGCTCAGCGCGGCCACCGCCCACGCCAACGCCCGCAGTCGCGGTGAGGTTCCTTGAAGGAGACGAAGGAGGGGCCGCCCGCGTAGGAGAGAATGGGCGCATGAGCCTGTTCCGCGACGACGGCATCGTGCTGCGCACCCAGAAGCTGGGTGAGGCGGACCGGATCATCACGCTGCTCACCCGCAGTCACGGGCGGGTACGCGCCGTAGCGCGCGGGGTGCGGCGGACGAAGTCGAAGTTCGGGGCCAGGCTCGAGCCCTTCTCGCACGTGGACGTGCAGTTCTTCGCGCGGGGGAGCGAGCTGATCGGGCGCGGGCTGCCGCTGTGCACGCAGAGCGAGACCATCGCTCCGTACGGCGGCGGCATCGTCACCGACTACGCCCGGTACACCGCCGGGACGGCGATGCTGGAGACCGCCGAGCGGTTCACCGATCACGAGGGCGAGCCGGCCGTCCAGCAGTACCTGCTGCTCGTCGGCGCCCTGCGCACGCTCGCCCGCGGCGAGCACGCACCGCACCTCGTCCTCGACGCCTTCCTGCTGCGCTCCCTCGCCGTGAACGGCTACGCGCCGAGCTTCACCGACTGCGCGCGCTGCGGTCTGCCGGGGCCGAACCGGTTCTTCTCGGTGGCGTCCGGCGGATCCGTCTGCGTCGACTGCCGGGTGCCCGGCAGCGTCGTACCCTCGCCGCAGACCCTGGAACTGCTCGGCGCGCTGCTTACGGGAGACTGGGAGACCGCGGACGCCTGCGAGCCGCGGTACGTCCGGGAGGGCAGCGGGCTGGTGTCGGCCTACCTGCACTGGCATCTGGAGCGCGGGCTGCGCTCACTTCGGTACGTGGAAAAGTAGACCTGAGGGAGACGAGAAGCACATGGCCGTACGCGGGTTCCTGGGGCGTCAGCGCCGGGAGTACAGGACGCCGGAGCCGCATCCCTCGGGCGCGCGGCCTCCGAAGATCCCCGGGGAGCTGGTCCCGAACCATGTGGCGATCGTCATGGACGGCAACGGGCGGTGGGCGAAGGAGCGGGGGCTGCCG
>NZ_JBQQCE010000930.1:0-1203 GCF_052245645.1 Streptomyces sp. KR55
GTGCCGCGCGCTTCGGCTGGGAAGGCCGCGATCCACGGCACGGGGTGCGACGCGAGGGGAACTGGCTGATCGGGACGGGCGTGGCCACCGCGGGCTATCCGGTGGCGCCGCCCGCCAACCCGCAGCGCGCCCGCGCCCGCCTCTACGCCGACGGCACCGCCGTCGTCCAGGCCGCCACCCCCGACTTCGGTACCGGTGTGGCCACGGTCATGACGCAGGTCGCCGCCGACGCGCTCGGCATGCCGGTGGAGCGCTGCCGGTTCGAGAGCGGCGACACCGACCTGCCCAATATCGCGGCCGCGGTGGGCTCCGCGGGCGCGGGCATGATCAGTGCCGCCGTGCACAGCGCCGCGACCGCCCTGCGCAACCAGCTCATCGCCCGCGCCGTCGCGGACACCCGTTCCCCGCTGCACGGCGCGAACCCGGTCGACGTGGTCGTACGGGACGGGGCGATGACGGCCGGAACCGCCTTCGACTCCTACGCCGACCTGCTGCAGCGCAACTTCCAGCCGGACGCCGAGGCGTCCGGTGCGTGGACTCCGCCGGCCGGAGACCCCGGGTACGCGATGATGACCTTCGGCGCCCAGTTCGCCGAGGTGGCCGTCGACGCGGAGCTCGGACTGGTCCGGGTGCGGCGTATGACCGGTGCCTTCGCCCCCGGCCGGGTGCTCAACCCCAAGCTGGCCCGCAGCCAGCTCATGGGCGGCATGCTCTGGGGCCTGGGCCAGGCGCTGCTGGAGGCCAACCACATGCACCCGCGCACCGGTCACTGGGCCAACGCGAGCCTTGGGGAGTACCTGGTCGCCGTCAACGCGGACGCGCCCGACGTCGACGTCGAACTGGTCGAGGTCGAGGACGACGTAGTGAACCCGCTGGGGGTCAAGGGCGTGGGCGAGATCGGGCAGGTCGGGGCCGCGGCCGCGATCGCGAACGCCGTCCACCACGCGACCGGACGGCGCATCCGGAAGATACCGATCACGATCGAGGACCTGCTCTGAGGGCGGACCACCGGTGTCCGCCGTCAGTCACGGTGCCCGAGCAGCACGCCGCGCATGCAGCCCTGCGCACAGGGATCCCCAGACCGGCGGCGTGGGGGATCAGCGCACGCGCCGCTCCTCCAGTGGTGCGGCGCGCAGTCGTCCGGTGGTGTCGCTGGGCAGGTGTGGTGTGTGGCCGACGAGTCGGGCGGAGTTGGCGACCACG
>NZ_JBQQCE010000931.1:0-1181 GCF_052245645.1 Streptomyces sp. KR55
CAATGCCGTTGCGTTACGGGTCTGGTGGTCTTGGCGTGTGGATCACGACGGCGTCGGTGGCTGTCCGGGTCGGCTGGGGCCAGTGCCGGTGCTCGGCTCTCTTGAGGTGGTAGTTGGACATCTTGCGTTTGACGACGCGGGGTTGGCTGCGCAGTCGGCGTGGTGGCAGGAGGTGTGTCAGCAGGTCGTCGCGGAGGTGGGTCAGCGCGGCGACCAGGTGCTCAGGGGGAAAAGATCCCTGGTGAAGCGGTGACACTGCGGCGGGCGGCCCGCAGGGTGTCGGTGAACGAGATGCGATCGGGATCCGTCCCGCGGGCGGCTGCAGTTCTGCACATCAGCTGACGCAGTGCGCGGTGGACCAGCAGATGCGCCCAGATCTGCTGCCGGATGCCGTCGGGAGTCTTGCTGGACAGCACCACCTTCGCCCCCCGTTGGTGTGTCTTGATCTCTCCGAGCACCGACTCGATCTCCCACCGCTGGTGATACTGCGTGGCCAGTTCCGCAGCGGGGTACGCCTGAGCGTCGAGCAGGTCGGTGACCAGCCGGTATCCGTTCTCCTCGGCGCCGGGCACGCCCTTCAGCCGGTAGGCGATCACGCGCACGCGCACCGGGTCACGCTTCTTGGCGTCGGTGCCGGCATGCAAGCGCGACAGCCAGGAGCCGTCGGGCAGCCGCTGCTGCACCGGCAGCACCCGGTTCGCCGGCACCCGCCACAGCAGGTGAGCGCCCGTGGCGGTGAAGGCCCGCCACAGCGGGACCCCGAGAAACTCCCGGTCAGCGAGGATCAGCATGCCCGGGCCGGCCGAACGCACCAGACGAGCCGACAGCGTCAGCTCCCCGACCCGGCAGCCGTCAAGCTCCGCATCCAGCACTGCATGCGTGCCCAACTCCACCAAAGCGGCCATCCGCACCTGCGGGAACGCGGCCCTGTCCGGGCCGCGGGTGTTGCCCGGACGGCCGAAGGCCTTCTCATTCGCCACACTGTCGGCCACATCCCAGCACGTGCCGTCCACCGCCATCAGCCGCAGTCCCCGCCAGAACGCTCCCGGCGTCCGCTCGTTGGCCAGCGGCCCGGCGGTCGTCGCGAACAGCACCCGCAGCGGCTCCGGGCCCAGCCGGTCCCTGGCCCGGAACAGCGAGGACTTGGCGGGCATTCGCCAGGCCCCGCACAGCCCGGCTGT
>NZ_JBQQCE010000932.1:0-1178 GCF_052245645.1 Streptomyces sp. KR55
CTAGTGTCTCGTGATCCTGTTTGTGTCAGTTCGCATTGTTGTTGACGAGTTTCTTCACGTTGGTCTGGACGAGTCGGACCTTGGCGAGAACCTCGTCGGCGGTCGCGGTCCAGGTGAAGGGTTTTGCCTCCTCATTCCAGGAGCGGATGTAGTCGCGGATCTGCTTGATCAGGACGTTGACGCTGGAGAACGTGCCGCGGCGGATCGACTGCCGGGTCAGGATGCCGAACCAGATCTCGATCTGGTTCAACCAGGAGGAGCCGACGGGGGTGAAGTGGAAGCGGACATGCGGGTTCTTCGACAGCCACGCCCTCACCTCTGGTGTGGTGTGCGTGGAGAGGTTGTCCAAGACGACATGGATCTCCTTGCCCGCATGCGGTTTGACAGCCTTCTTCAAAAAGGCGAGGAAGTTCTTCGCGTTCCGGTTCGGCTTGCACTCGCCGATGACTTCCCCGGTGCCGACGTCGAGGGCCGCGAACAAGTTGGTCGTGCCATGCCGCACATAGTCGTGGGTGCGCTTCTCAGTGGCCGCGAAGGTGACGGGCAGCACCGGCTGAGTCCGGTCCAGTGCCTGTACCTGCGTCTTCTCATCGATCGACAGCACCACCGCGCCGCCCGGCGGGTCGAGGTAGAGGCCGATCACGTCGGCGACCTTCTCCGCGAACGCCGGATCCTTGGAAATCTTGAAGGTGCCGCTGCGGTGCGGCTTGAGATTCTCCTCACGCCAGATCCTCGCGACGTAGTGCCAGGACACCGAAATCCCCTCCCGACGCTTCAAGTACGCCGCCAACGTCCGCGTCGACCAGTGCGACAGACCCGAATCGGCCGGCGGCGACATTCGCGTCAACGCGATCACCCGCCCGCGTGTCTGCGGCGGCACCTGATCACGCGGACCGCCCCGACGCTTCTCCTCCAGACCGGCCAGACCCCGCTCGGCGTAACGGGCCTTGCAACGATCGACTGTCACCAGCGCCACCCCGGCGAGTTCGGCAATGTCCTTGCGCCGCCGCCCCTCCGCGGACCACAACACGATCCGTGCCCGAAGCGCGACATCAGCCGGAACATCACGCGAGCTCGCCAACTCCCGTAGATCGGCCATCTGTTCAGAGGAGAGATCCATACCAGACTCAACGAGCAGAGAAGCGTAAGGTTCCACGAACAGGATCACGAGACACTAG
>NZ_JBQQCE010000933.1:0-1178 GCF_052245645.1 Streptomyces sp. KR55
TTACTCAGGTTGAACTCGTGGAGTCCGATGACCTGGTCGCGTCGTCGTCCATGATCAGGCCAGTCGGCGGGAGGCAGCCATCGATCAGGTGAGGCCGGTACTGGATCTTCTTCAGCTTCCGCTTGATCACGCGGGTCAGGTGGGCAAGGTCTGCCGCAGCGAAGTCGGCCAGGTGCCGCTTGAGGAGCGACCAGATCCCCTCGGCCGGGTTCAACTCCGGTGCGTAGGAGGGCATCTGGAAGATGCGTAACCAGTCCTTGTGCTCCTCGGCGAAGTCCGCCAGCTCCTTGACCAGGTGCACGTTCAGGTTGTCCCAGCACCACACCACCGGCGTGCCGAGCTGCACGCGGGTCATGACGATCAGGTCGCGGTACTGGCGCCAGGAGAACGCCTTCGGCTCGCCCCGGCGCCCGTGCCAGATGTGCAGCTTGAAGAAGAACCGGGAGCGGTGTCCGGCGCGGTAGCAGACCACGCCGGCGATGTTGACCCGCCCCCGATTGCGGCCGCGCACCCGCACCACCGGCCGGGCTCCGCGCGGTGCCCAGGTGTGTCCCTTCGGCGGCCTCAGCCCTTGACCTGCCTCGTCCTCGAAGCAGATGTGGGCGCCCAGGTCCGCCGCGGTCCTTTTACCTGCGGCCACACCTCGGCCTTCCACACCTCGATCGCCTCGTCGTCGCGTTCGATCGCCCGCCGCAGGGGCACCTGCGCGGACCAGCCGTGCCGCCGCAACAGCTTCCACACGCCCTGGATCGTGTACCCGACGTGGAACATCCGCCCGATCAGCAGCTTGACCCGCTTCAGGGTCCACCCCTGGAACTCGTCGTCCCAGCCGTGCGCGAGAGGGCCCCGCTTCAACTCCCGCTCCAGCCGCTCCCATTGCCTGGGGCTCAGCCGTTCCACCGAGGCCGGCCCCTTCGAGCGCAGGGCGTCCGCACCGCCCTCCTCCCACTCCCGCCGCCAACGTCGCACCGACCGCGACGTCACCCGAAGCTCCCTCGCGACGGCCTCGGTCTTCTCACCGCGAGCGAACCGCTCGGCCGCCTCAAGACGCACCCGCTCCCGCTTTTCCTGCTCCTTGGGCGTCAGCCCGCCCCCATGCGCGTACCGCATGACGACGTCGTACCGCAGCGATCAAGAACCGTCACGGGCCACCGGACTCCGCGAGTTCAACCTGAGTA
>NZ_JBQQCE010000934.1:0-1170 GCF_052245645.1 Streptomyces sp. KR55
CCATGGCACGCATGGACTCCGTACGCGGCGCCGACGCCCTGTCACTGACCACGGTCCAGCTGGGCGGCGCGGTGGTGGTGTTCGGCGTGCTCTTCGCGCTGCCGGGGACGGGTGCGTTGCCGTGGGCGGCCGCGGCCGGCTTCGGTGTCGGGGACTGGCTGGGGCTGCTGTACCTGTCCGCGTTCTGCACGCTGTTCGCGTTCTTCGTGCAGATGTGGGCGGTCCGGCGCACCTCGCCGTCCCGGGTCAGTCTGCTGCTCGGCACGGAGCCGGTGTGGGCGGCGGCCGTGGGCATCGCCCTGGCCGGGGACCGGCCGGGGTGGCTGGGGCTGGTGGGCGCGGTGCTGGTCCTGGTGGGCACGGCCTGGGGGCGGGCGGTGGCCGATCGGGGGCAGGCGCCGGAGGCTTCCGTTCCGGTGGCTTCTGCGCCGGCTGCCGGGGCCGCTCCCGCAGGGCGCACCGAGTCCGGGGAAGCCACCGAGTCCGCGAGGGACGGGGCCCCTGCAACCTAGTCGGCGTCGTGCGCCGCGCACCCGCTCGGCGAGGGCCGGCGCGTGTCGCGCCCGACGCCGGGCGCAGGTCCCTCAGACCAGCCGCTCGCCCCGCCGCCACACGCCGGTGACCAGGGGCACGCCGGGCCGGTAGGCCAGGTGCACATGGCTCGCCGCGTCGAGGAGGATGAGGTCGGCGCGGGCGCCCGGGGTGAGGCGGCCGATGTCGTCGCGGCGGAGGGCTGCCGCGCCGCCCGCCGTGGCCGACCAGACCGCCTCGTCCGGCGTCATCCCCATGTCCCGTACCGCGAGCGCGATGCAGAAGGGGACGGAGGAGGTGAACGACGAGCCCGGGTTGCAGTCGGTGGAGAGTGCGACGGTGACGCCCGCGTCGAGGAGGCGGCGGGCGTTCGGCCACTCGGCGCGGGTGGAGAACTCGGCGCCGGGGAGGAGGGTGGCGACCGTGTCGCCGTTCGCGAGGGCGTCCACGTCCGCGTCCGTCAGGTGGGTGCAGTGGTCGGCGCTGGCTGCGTCCAGTTCGACGGCGAGCTGGACTCCGGGGCCGTACGACAGCTGGTTGGCGTGGACGCGGGGGTGCAGGCCCCTGGCCTTGCCCGCGGTGAGGATCGTGCGGGCCTGGTCGCCGTCGAAGGCGCCCTTCTCGCAGAAGACGTCGATC
>NZ_JBQQCE010000935.1:0-1157 GCF_052245645.1 Streptomyces sp. KR55
CAGAAAGCCCAAGTACGCCCAGTACGAGGACTTCCGGCCGGCACGCCGAGAGCACGCACCGGACGCCGCTCCTTGACGGGCAAACGTTGCCTGCCGCGGCACTAGTCGCCGGGCGAGCTGGCCGTTCACTGCAACTGGCCCGGCGAGTGAGCCGAAGGGGCGCGCCCCGGAGGCGAACGAGCCTCAAAAAAATACAGAAGGCGCCCTGGCGTCGGTCCCCCCACGGGCCGACGACCAGGGCGCCTTCCCGTGTCCCGGTGCGGATTCCCCCCACGGGATCCGGCCGGGCGCCTGTGAGACCAGCGCCTGAATCGCTGTGAGCACAATGAGCAAAACTCTTCGTGCTCGGGTGGTGCGAACTGTACGGCTGCTGCGGTCTGCCGGGACAGCGCACTCTGGGAGGGCCGCTCAAAGCTCCCCGGTGTACGTGTCCCGGCAACGCATCTCTGGAGAAGTCCCCCAAGACATCCCCAGATGCCAGGTGGCGCCCCCCAAGACGCCCTCTGACATCGCCAACTTAGACCTTCGAACCCCTTCGATGGTTACGTTCACATCACTGTGATCTGCGTCTCTTGCATATGTCCTGTTAGATACGCAAGAGGCCCAGTATGGCGAACGGGTCTCAAGCGTAAGGAAGATGCGCGAGCCTTGTGAAGAGCTTATGTGAGGCTCGTCTCGGACTCCAGGGGGCCCCTGCTTCGGTTTCGGTCGCTTCGGCTTCAGCGGAACGTCCGCAGCCGGAGGCTGTTCGTCACCACGAAGACCGACGAGAAGGCCATCGTCGCCCCGGCGATCATCGGGTTGAGCAGCCCGGCCGCGGCCAGCGGCAGCGCGGCCACGTTGTAGCCGAAGGCCCAGACGAGGTTGCCCTTGATCGTGGCCAGGGTCCGGCGGGACAGCCGGATCGCGTCCGCCGCCACCCGCAGATCCCCGCGCACCAGGGTCAGGTCGCCCGCCTCGATCGCCGCATCGGTGCCGGTGCCCATCGCGAGCCCGAGGTCGGCGGTGGCGAGCGCGGCCGCGTCGTTGACGCCGTCGCCGACCATGGCGACGGTGCGCCCCTCGGCCTGCAGCCGCCTGACCACGTCCACCTTGTCCTCGGGCAGCACCTCGGCGATCACCTCGGCGATCCCGACGGCGTCCGCCACGGCCTCCGC
>NZ_JBQQCE010000936.1:0-1146 GCF_052245645.1 Streptomyces sp. KR55
GTCCTCGATGCTCGTGGGCTCGGCGGTGTCGATCGCCGCGACCTCGTCCAGCGGCGTGGCCGTGGCCGGATCGGTGACGGTGGGCAGGAGTTCCCTGCTGGTGACCAGACGAGGAGCGCCGTTCCACCGGTCGGGGTGCCAGGCCGCGGGCGCGCCGTCCGCGTCGGGCAGTCCGAAGCGGACGGCGCCGCCCGCGACGAGGGTGGCGAGGAGTGGGACGACCAGGTCGGACGCCGTGACCCGGGCGTCCAGCAACAGCCCTTGCGCCGCGTCCGCGGTGTGCTGGTGGTGGGTGATCTGGTTGACCAGTGCCCGGTGGTCGACCAGTGCCCGGGCTGCGGCCCGGCCGGCCGGAACGGCGTCCACGACGAGCGCGGCGTGCCCGGGCAGCGGGGCGCGGCGCGGGCTGGAGGATCCGTCCGCCGGGTTCCGCTCCGCGTCGTCGTCGACGCGCAGCAGGGGAATGGTCGTGCCGTCGGGCAGCGCCCGGGCCGTGTCCCCCTCGGCTATCAGCGCGACGGGACGGGAGGTGCCGGGAGCTCCCGTCGCGTCCCAGGTGAGGTCCGGGTCGGCGAGCAGGCCCGCGGCGCCGGCCTTCAGGACGCCGAGCAGGGCGACGGCGAGCCGGGCGCTGGGCTCCAGGGCGACCACGACGACGTCGTCCGGTCCCGTGCCCAGCCGGTGCAGCCGGTGGGCGACGCGCTCGGCCGCGGCGTCCAGCTCGCGGTAGGTGAACGAGCCGTCGTCGTCGCTGATGCCGAGGGCGTCGGGTGTGCGGGCCACCTGGCCGGCCAGCAGGTCCACCACGGTGACGTCGGGTACGGGAACCGCCGTGTCGTTCCAGGCTTCGACCAGTTGCCGACGCTCGGGCTCGCCGAGCAGGATGTCCAGCCCGCTCAGTCGCACGTCGGGGTCGGCGCCGACCTGTTCGAGGACGTGGACAAGGCGCTGGGCGGACGCCTCGGCCGTGGACCGGTCGAACAGCTCCGCGGCGTAGAGCAGGGTGCCGTCGAGGCCGTCCGGGGCACCGTCGTCCTCGTGGCGTTCGGTGAGGCTGATCGACAGGTCCAGCTCGGTGGAGACCACCGGCGGTTCCAGGGTGCTCGTGTTCAGCCCCGGCAGCTCCGAGGTGTCCCACTTCTCCGC
>NZ_JBQQCE010000937.1:0-1144 GCF_052245645.1 Streptomyces sp. KR55
TGTACCTGGGCCGCGGTGTCCTGGCTGTGGCATGGGCGCTGGCGTTCGCCGGAGCCCACGAGGACGTCGACGCCGTGGCGATCACGCTGCTGGTCGTCTACCCGCTGATCGACGCGGTGTCGTCACTGATCGACTACCGGGCCCTCCCGGACGGATCGGAGCGCCGGGTCACGGCGTTCAACGGGGTGCTGAGCACGCTCGCCGCGATCGCGGTCGGCATCGCCGGGGCCGGTGGCGTGGCGCCCGTGCTCCACGTGTTCGGCGCCTGGGCCGTCATCTCCGGTGCCGCCCAGGTGGCCGTCGGGCTCAAGCGGCGCGGCCCCGAACTGGGCAAGCAGTGGCCGATGCTGATCGCGGGCGGACTGTCCTTCGTCGTCGGCATCTCATACAACATCCAGGCCGCGGGCGACGATCCCTCGCTCGACGTGCTCTCGGTGTACGCCACGGGCGGTGGGGTGTTCTTCATCGTCCAGGCGGGCCTGCTGGGCTGGAAGACCCGTCAGCTGCGCACCCGGACCGTCTGACGGCCGTACCCCTTCTGTTCCGTCCCGGCCCGCGTCTCCACGACGCGGGCCGGGACGTTTCTCATGTCGTCAGCCGACGCGGTAGCGCACCGGGAAGGAGAGCACGCCGCGGATGATGCCGGAGCCGATCCACTGCAAGGAGCCTGCCGGGGCGGCGAGTTCGAGTTCGGGGACGCGGGCGAGCAGGGTGCGCAGGGCGATGGTCGTCTCCAGGCGCGCGAGCGGGGCGCCCAGGCAGTAGTGGATGCCGTGCCCGAAGGCCGGATGCCGGGCGCCCGGCCGGGTCACGTCGAGCACGGCCGGGTCGCCGTCCTCGGCCTGCGGGGCGTCGCGCCCCGCCGCACCGAGAGCGACGACCATACTGCCGCGGGGGATCGGCACCCCGCTCTCGTGACCGGCGACCACCAGCATCATGGCCGTGCCCACGAGTTCCTCCTCGGTCAGCCGGCCGTCCTCCTCGTCGCGTACGGCGACCAGGGCGGACAGCAGGTCGTCCTGGGGGCGGCGGCGTTTGTCCGCGACGAGGTCGGCCAGCAGCCCGTGCAGACCGGCCAGCGCCGGGCGGTGCTCGGGCGAGGCCACCTGGAGCGCCCGGGCCGACCAGCGGCGGAAGTCCAGGT
>NZ_JBQQCE010000938.1:0-1136 GCF_052245645.1 Streptomyces sp. KR55
CATGGCCGCCTGGTACTCGGCGTGCTTCGCGCGGTCCTCAATCCAGACCCTTGCCACCCTTCCCCCCCTCCTCGACGGCCCTGCTCTGGCCCTCGATGTTCTGTGGCGTCCACTGCCATTCGGGCACCTGATACTCCGAGTCGGGCACCTCGCTGAAGTACTCCCGGGCGACCACGCGACCGATCGGCGACTGGCCGCGGATCCACGCGCGAGCGAAGCCGGGTGTCGTCGTGACGCCCTCGATGAACCGGTACGGCACTACCGCGTCGCCGTCGACCGGCGGGACGAGCAGATGCACGGGCGCCACGGACAGCACGTAGGCCAGCTTCAGCAGCTCGTCCACAGTCACGTCCCGGCGTCGGCGCCCGCTGTCGTCCCGGCGCCCGTTCTCCAGGTTGTAGAGAGCCTGCGCGGTGAGCTCCGGGGCGCCCAGTTCGGCGCAGCGCTCGGCGAGCTGTTTCACGGTCCATCCGCGTTTCTTGCGGACCTGCTGGACGCGTTCGGCGACCGAGTCACTCACAGTCGGTTCGTTAGTCACATCGGCGAATGTAGTGGGCGCCTTGACTAATTGCAAGCACGTGCGGGAAGATCCGAGCAACTTCCGATTCGACTACTCCACTAGTCGATTCAACGAGGATCGGTGACATGACAGACCCGTTGCTCACTCCGAAGCAGGTGCAGGCCCAGTACGGCGTAGCCGCGAAGACGCTCGCGAACTACCGCTGGCAGGGCATCGGCCCCGAGTACGTGAAGACCCACCCCGGCCAGTACGGCCGCGTGAAGTACCGGCGCAGCGCCATCGACGCGTGGCTCAACGCCCAGACGGTCAAGCCGGGAGGCGCAGCGGCATGAGCGCAAAGAAGAACGCCCCGGCGGCAACCGGGGCGCAGGACCAGCGGGCGAGCGGGTCGGCCCCCACTGTAGCCACCGGCGACCCCATCGCGCTGTGCCGCGCCCGCCAGGTTCCCACCATCGGCGGCGGCATCGTGTGGCTCCTCGTCGTCCGCCGATGCCCGCTCTGCCGCAGGTCGCACACCCACGGCGGCGGCTCCGGCGACGAGCCGTTCTACGGGCACCGCACCGCCCACTGCGCCACCGCCACGCCCGGCGCCGGCTACTGGCTGCAGCCCATCGAG
>NZ_JBQQCE010000094.1:0-25631 GCF_052245645.1 Streptomyces sp. KR55
GAGGAGCCCAGGCCACGGCCATGCGGAATGCGGTTCGCGCAGACGATTTCCAGGCCGCGCGGCTGTCCGCCCAGAGAATCGAAGGCGGTGCGAAGGGAGCGTACGAGGAGGTGGTTTTCGTCACGTGGCAGCGTCTCGCTGCCCTCACCCGCGATGTCGATGTGCAGCCCCGAGTCGGCCACCCGGACGACCACGTCGTCGTAGAGCCCCAGCGCGAGGCCGAAGGCGTCGAAGCCCGGGCCGAGGTTGGCGCTGGTGGCGGGGACGCGCACCCGTACGGCGGCGGCGCGGAAGGCTGGACCGGCCATCGCTCGATGACTCTCCTTGAGCTGCGTGATTGTCGAAGACATTCGATGACGTACGACGAACCCTGCGGCCGCCTTTCGCCGGGAGGCCGGACGCTGTCCGGCTGCGGAGACGACGCGGCACCGCGGCATATGCGGCGGGTGGGTTAGGTACAGCCTATCGAAGGAAGGTTCTGTGGCGACATAGGGCGCACAGGAGGCGCACGATGCGTGTCGTAAGCCCCCTGTGCACCCCCTACGGGGATGACCCTCGGAGCAGGCGTTATGCCAGGCCGAGTCGCTCGGCCGCCGTCGCCGCGTCGACCGGGACAGTGACCGGCTGCGGGGCGCCGGCGACGGCCCAGTCGGGGTCCTTCAGGCCGTTGCCGGTGACGGTGCACACGATGCGCTGGCCCGGGTCGACCTTGCCCTGCTCGGCGGCCTTCAGCAGACCGGCCACGGACGCGGCCGAGGCGGGTTCCACGAAGACGCCCTCCTGGGCGGCCAACAGGCGGTAGGCGCGCAGGATCTCACGGTCCGTCACCTCGTCGATGAAACCGCCGGACTCGTCCCGCGCGTTGAGGGCGTGCTGCCAGGAGGCGGGGTTGCCGATACGGATCGCGGTGGCGATGGTCGACGGGTCCTTGACGATCTCGCCGCGCACAATGGGCGCACTGCCGGAGGCCTGGAAGCCCCACATGCGCGGGGTACGCCCGGCCACACCATCGGCGGCGTACTCCTTGTAACCCTTCCAGTAGGCCGTGATGTTGCCCGCGTTGCCCACCGGCAGGACGTGGATGTCGGGCGCCTCGCCGAGCATGTCCACAATCTCGAACGCAGCCGTCTTCTGACCCTCGATACGCACCGGATTGACCGAATTAACCAGAGCGACGGGGTAGTTGTCGCTGAGCGCGCGAGCCAGCGTCAGGCAGTCGTCGAAGTTGCCGTCGACCTGCAGGATCTTCGCGCCGTGCACGAGCGCCTGGCCCATCTTGCCGAGCGCGATCTTGCCCTGCGGGACGAGCACGGCGGACACCATGCCCGCCCGTACGGCATAAGCGGCGGCGGAGGCGGACGTGTTGCCGGTGGAGGCGCAGATGACCGCCTTGGCGCCCTCCTCCTTGGCCTTGGAGATGGCCATCGTCATCCCGCGGTCCTTGAAGGACCCGGTCGGGTTGGCCCCCTCCACCTTGAGGTGGACCTCGCAGCCCGTGCGCTCGGAGAGCACCTGCGCGGGCACGAGGGGCGTGCCGCCCTCACGGAGCGTCACGACCGGCGTGGTGTCGGAGACGGGCAGCCGGTCCCGGTACTCCTCGATGATTCCGCGCCACTGGTGGGTCATTGCTGGTTACTCTCCTTCAACCCGCATGATGCTGGCGACACCCCGCACGGTGTCGAGCTTGCGCAGCGCCTCGACGGTCCCGCTGAGGGAGGCGTCGGACGCGCGGTGCGTGACGACGACGAGGGAGGCCTCGCCGTCCTTGCCCTGCTGCCGCACCGTATCGATGGACACACCGTGCTCGGCGAACACGGTGGCCACCTGGGCGAGAACACCCGGTTTGTCGGCGACATCAAGGCTGATGTGGTAGCGCGTCACGACCTCGCCCATGGGCGAGACGGGCAGCGCGGCGTACGCGGACTCGCCGGGGCCGGTCGCGTTGCTGAGCCGGTTGCGGCAGACGGCGACCAGGTCACCGAGGACGGCGGAGGCCGTCGGGGAGCCGCCGGCGCCGGGGCCGTAGAACATCAACTGACCGGCGGCGTCCGACTCGACGAACACGGCGTTGTACGCGCCGCGCACGGAGGCGAGCGGGTGGGTCAGCGGAATCATGGCCGGGTGCACGCGCGCGGTGACCGAGCCCCCGTCCGCGGCCCGCTCGCAGATGGCGAGCAGCTTGATGGTGCAGCCCATCTCCTTCGCCGAGGCGAAGTCGGCGGCGGTGACCTCGGTCATGCCCTCGCGGTAGACGTCGTCGAGACGCACACGCGTGTGGAAGGCGATTCCGGCGAGGATCGCGGCCTTGGCGGCGGCGTCGAAGCCCTCGACATCGGCGGTGGGGTCGGCCTCGGCATATCCGAGCGCGGTGGCCTCGTCGAGGGCCTCCTGGTACCCGGCCCCCGTCGAGTCCATCTTGTCGAGGATGAAGTTGGTGGTGCCGTTGACGATCCCGAGCACCCGGTTGACCTTGTCGCCGGCGAGGGACTCGCGCAGCGGGCGGATCAGCGGGATGGCGCCGGCGACGGCGGCCTCGTAGTAGAGGTCCTTGTCGTTCGCCTCGGCCGCCGCGTGGAGGTCGGCGCCGTCCTGGGCGAGGAGGGCCTTGTTCGCGGAGACGACGGACGCACCGTGCTCGAAGGCGGTGGTGATCAGCGTACGGGCGGGCTCGATACCGCCGATGACCTCGACGACCACGTCGATGTCGCCGCGTTTGACGAGGGCGGTGGCGTCGGTGGTGACCAGGGCCGGGTCGATGCCCTCGCGCACCTTGTCGGGGCGGCGGACCGCGACGCCCGCGAGCTCGACGGGGGCGCCGATCCTGGCGGCGAGGTCGTCGGCGTGCGTCGTCATGATGCGCGCCACCTCTGAGCCGACCACTCCACAGCCCAGCAGCGCCACCTTCAGCGGACGCGTACGCATCATCCGACCTCGTTTCCTCTCACCGTATGCGGTTGCACCAGTCTCACTCACCGGACGGAAGTTTCTGCCCTTTGTCCGGATCGTGAGACATCTTTTTCATTTCGACGAGGGGTGGAGACAGGAGATCTTCCACCCCCCATGGACTGGGGTCATCCGACGTCGAGCCGCAGGAGGTCCTCCTCCGTCTCCCGGCGGACGATCACCCGCGCCTCGCCGTCGTGCACGGCGACGACCGGCGGGCGGAGCACATGGTTGTAGTTGCTGGCCATGGACCGGCAGTACGCGCCGGTGGCCGGCACCGCGATCAGGTCACCGGGTGCCAGGTCGGCCGGCAGGAACGCGTCCTTCACCACGATGTCACCGCTCTCACAGTGCTTGCCGACGACGCGGGCGAGCATCGGCCCGGCGTCGGAGGTGCGGGAGACCAGGGCGACGCTGTACTCGGCGTCGTACAGCGCGGTGCGGATGTTGTCCGACATGCCGCCGTCGACGGAGACGTACGTCCGCAGCCCGTCGAGGGGCTTGATGGTGCCGACCTCGTAGAGCGTGAAGGCGGTGGGCCCGACGATGGCCCGCCCGGGCTCGACGGAGATGCGCGGCGTACGCAGCCGGGCGGCCTCGCACTCACGGCTGACGATCTCGGTGAGCGCCTTGGCGATCCCGTGCGGCTCGCGGGGGTCGTCGTCACTGGTGTATGCGATCCCGAGCCCACCGCCCAGATCGATCTCGGGCAGCTCGACGCCGTGCTCGTCCCGAATGTCCTTGAGCAGCCCGACGACGCGGTGCGCGGCGACCTCGAAGCCCGACATGTCGAAGATCTGCGACCCGATGTGCGAGTGAATCCCGATCAGCTCGAGCGCGTCGAGCCGAAGGGCCCGCCGTACGGCCTCGGCGGCCTGTCCGCCGGCCAGCGGAATGCCGAACTTCTGGTCCTCGTGGGCGGTGGCGATGAACTCGTGGGTGTGCGCCTCGACGCCGACCGTGACCCGGATCTGCACGCGCTGCCGCTTGCCGAGGGACTGGGCGATGTGGGCGACGCGGACGATCTCCTGGAAGGAGTCGAGAACGATCCGCCCGACACCGGCGTTGATGGCCCGCTCGATCTCGTCGGTGGACTTGTTGTTGCCGTGGAAGGCGATCCGGTCGGCGGGCATGCCGGCGGAGAGGGCGGTGGCGAGTTCGCCGCCGGAGCAGACGTCGAGATTCAGCCCCTCCTCGTGCAGCCAGCGCACGATCGCCCGGGACAGGAACGCCTTGCCCGCGTAGAAGACGTCCGCATCGTGACCGAAGGCCGTGCGCCAGGCACGGGCGCGGGCGCGGAAGTCGGCCTCGTCGACGACGTAGGCGGGCGTGCCGAACTCCTCGGCGAGCTTCTTGACGTCGATGCCGCCGACGGTCACGACTCCGTGGCCGTCCCGGCCGACGGTCTGCGCCCACACCTTCGGGTCGAGGGCGTTGAGGTCGGCCGGCGGGGCGGAGTAGTGACCCTCGGGGAGGACGTCGGCGTGACGGGGCCCGGCGGGGTGTGCGGAACGGCTCATTGTTCTTCCGGTAGCTCTCTCAGAGGTGGTCGGGTGCGTCGATGCCGAGCAGGGCGAGGCCGCCGGCCAGCACCGTCCCGGCGGCTTCGGCGAGGGCGAGCCGGGCGCGGTGGGCGGCCGAGGGTTTCTCCTCGCCGCGCGGCAGCACGGCGGGCAGCAGGGCGAGGGCGGCATCGGCGACGGTGACGAGGTGCCGGGCGAGACGGTCGGGGGCGCAGTCGCGGGCGGCCGCGGTGAGGATGCGGGGGTGGTCGGCGAGCAGGGCCTCGACATGCGCTGCGTCCGGTACGTGGCCGGGGTCGGCGGCGAAGCCCAGATCGGCGGCGTTACGGGCGACGGCCCGGCTGCGGGCGTGGGCGTACCGCACCCGGAAGAGGGGGTTGCCCTCCCGTTGGACCAGATGATCGACGGTGATCCGCGGCCGGTCGTGCGCCGCGGGGTGGAGCAGGGCCCAGCGGGCGGCGTCACGGCCGAGGGGGAGGGGATCGGCGGGAGCGGGGACGGGCCGTACGGTGACGACGTCGACGGGTGCCGGTGCGTCAGATCCGCCGTGGGCGTCGAGCGGCGCCGGTGCGTCCGGCCCGCCGTGGGCGTCGACGCGCACGCCGAGCACCGACTCCCACTCCGGCTCGGGCCGGACAGTGCAGCCGATTCGGACGAGGGCGCCCTGGGAGCGCAGGATGCGGGCGGCGGCGTCCGCCACGACGACGGCACGCACCTCACGAGGACAGCGCAGCTGAACCACCTGCCCGGCGAGGGCATCGGAGTGCCCGTAGCGCAGGCCTTCCCTCAGGACGCGCTGCACCAGGCCGACGGAGGCGGCGCCGTCGAGGGCGATGTTGAGGAACCCCGGCCCGGTGATCTCGACCCCGGTGACGCCGTCCGCCCCGGCGAGATACGGGCGAAGCACCTCGGCGACCAGAAGCGGCGGCTGCCCGGCGGGGCGGGCGAGCTGCAGGGCAATGTTGGTGGCGTAATCCCCCCACCCTCCCGGCCCCGGCGGCTCCACCACGGCCCGTGCGGGCACGGTCACGTTCAGCTCCCCCTCGTCGACAGCACGACGCACCGCATGCAGCACGGTGCGGGAGAGCTCGACGGGGGTCACGGGACAAGCGTATGGGAGGAGGGGGGTGGGTAGGCGAGCCGGTTTGGGAGAGGGTCCGGGATGTGGACGTACGGCTGCGGGCGGCTGCTGCGGTCGACCGCGACCGGACGGCCTGCCGGGCCGGGGCTCATTCGCCTGCCCGGCCTTGGCTCATCCGCCTGCGAGTCCCCGCGCCCCTTCGCCCGCCAGGCCTTGGCTCATCCGCGTGCCAGATCAGCGCTCGGCCGGCGCTCCGGGCCGCCGCTGACCAGCACTCTCGGCGTCCGATCATCCGCCCGTTCGACCGGCGCTGTGGGCCGCCGCTCACCCGCCCGCGCGACCGGCGCTCTCGGCCTCCGCGGCCCCGAGCAGCCCGCCGACTCCGGATCCGATCGCACCAGCGCTGCCGCCACTCCCACTGCCACTCCCACTCCGCTCGATCAACCGCCGTACGAGCTGTACGAGTTCGGCGGGCTCGAAGGGCTTGGGGAGGAAGGCGTCGACGCCGACGTCGAGGCCGGTCTCGACCTCGTACTGCGTACAGGCGCTGATGATGGCGAGGGGCAGATCACGCGTCCGCGGATCCGCACGCAGGCGGGCGGCAGTCCGCAGCCCGTCCAACCGCGGCATGACAACATCGAGGGTGACCACATCAGGCTGCACCTGATGAACGACATCCAGACACTCGGCACCATCGGCCGCGGTCACCACCTCGAGGCCCTCCAGCTCGAGATTGACCCTGATCAGCTGCCGGATGACCTTGTTGTCGTCCACAACAAGCACCCGGCCCGACGCGCCTGGCACAACTCGAGAGTAGGTCCGGACCGGCCACCGCGTCCGGGTTTTCCCCACTTCCACCCCCTGCGGGCGAGCCACACCCCTGGTTGACGTCCTGGCCATCCCCCCGAAACCAGTTCATGACCACCCCGAAGGAGCTGGTAGTGTTCTACCCGTCGCCGCGAGCAAGAAGCCGCGACCGACACGCCCCCGTAGCTCAGGGGATAGAGCAACGGCCTCCGGAGCCGTGTGCGCAGGTTCGAATCCTGCCGGGGGCACTCGCCAGGGATCAGCAGGAACTAAGCGCTGACCAGGGCGGATGCCGACACGAGAGAGCGGGAACCAGTCTCACTGGGTCCCGCTCTTTCTCGTTGTTTCGCGCTGATCGCGATAGACCTGCGATAGACGCACTCGCCTGCATCCAGAAGCGGCGCCGCGGAGGACGGACGGTCAGTGCAAAACCGCGCCCCTCACCCATGAGCTCCCGAGCAGGGCTGACATAGCCACCAGAGGCCCCAGGCCTGTGTCAGACCGACCCGCTAGCGTTCGCATGACTGGCAACTGACAGGGAGAAGCGATGCTGGACTTCACCGAACTGTCCCAGAACGGCGAAGACCTTGAGCTACTTGTTCGCGAGATAGCCGTGTCCTTGGGCTTCAAAGCGCTCTGGTCCGGGAGAGGTCCAGACGGCGGGCGAGATTTGATTCTGGAAGAGCCAGGAAGCTCACATCTCGGCGCAAAGGTCCGCCGCTGGCTCGTTTCCTGCAAACATACGGCCCACGCAAACCAAGGGAAAGGCCGGTCCGTCGGAATAGACGACGTCGGAGCAGACGGCGGAATCGTAGATGCAGTACATCAGCACCAGGCCCACGCGTATCTTCTCGTGTGCTCCACTCAGCCGTCGAGTGCCGTTGTCGGCCGCCTAGAGGCAATTGAAAGAAATAGGGGAATTCCGACACGGATTTGGGACGGCGTCGACCTGGAAAGGCTACTGGACACGACTAAGGGCTGGGCAATCGCCCAGAGATTCATGCCCAAGAGTGCCGAAGGGTGGAAGATCATCAGCACCAGTCAGCCTAATCAATACATCGGGCTGACTAGAGGTTACTACATTCGAATCGCCAATCGAATTGGTAGTTTCCTGTATACCGGCATGATGGACGCGTGCCTCGACACGATGCAAGCGACAGTACTTCCCCCAGGGCACGAACTGCGACCACGTGCGGTCTACTATGACGACAACAAGGCGTCGGACATGAACTGGATAGTCGACTATCTGTATGAAGGTCCAAAAACCCGAGAAGCCCTTCTCGCTACATCGCCACCAACGCTTATGCAACTTCAGAAAGATCTGAGACGGCGAGCCGAGCAATCTGAAAACCATTGGGGGCTATCGGCATATTTCAATCTGAGGCCGCAGCAGGTAAGTCGTGGTCACGACCACTTTGATCCAGACCATTATGATTTCTACGAACGGATCCCCTGGATTTTTAACGCATATTACTAGGAATCCTGGTTATAGCCGCGGCTTGGACACGCCAAACCGCGGTCCCGACAAGCGGATCCCATGCAACGCACACCGGATCAGAGAAGCTGCAGTTACTGCAAATCCAGTTCCCTTTCGATCTTCCTGTTCATGGCCTCTTCCTGGCCGTAAAGGCACCCCTCATAAACGCGGTGGATCACTTCAGGTGAATTGCCGACCCTACGCGCAACTTCGGCCGCCGGCACGCCAGCGTTCAGCCAGGTGGTGATGCAGGTGTGCCGCAGGTCGTACGGCCGACCTCCCAGGATGGAAGCCTGAAGGTCCGGCGGGAGCGCGTACTCCCGAGCGTCCCGCCATACGCGCCAATAGGTGCTGCTGCCCACGAGACCGCCCCGCTCGTTCGTGAAGAGCCGCCCGTCCTTGGCCGTGCCGAACTCCTTCAGGTGGGCGCGGAGCATGGCCACGAGCGGCGGGGGAATCGGGACCGGCCGGTCTTCCTTGGCCTCCCTTGACTTCAGGCCGCGCTTGTCGTGGCGCTCTCCGCTGTCTGTCCACTGCTTGCCCGACACGGGGTGCGTGTCGTGGAGCGTCAGAACGCCCCATCCCTTCTCTGGGAGGAAGCAATCAGCCTCCCTGAGGCCCACAGCCTCACTCGGGCGGAGCCCCGCGAAGTACATGACCGCGTAGAAGCCCACCAGGCGCCGGCCCTTCTTGCGATCCCATGTCCCGACGTACGAGACCGACGCAAGGAGTTGAGCAGCCTGCGTCCTGTTCACGAGAACACGGGGGTCCACACGGTCCGAAGAGGAACTCTTCACCTTCTTGAGAGCGGCGAGTGGGTTCTCCGTCAGGAGCTTACGCTCGATGGCGTATTCAACCGCCGTGTTGAGCGCGCGCCGACGACGACGGGAGGTCTCCCCCGCTGCGGGGGTGCCGTCCAGTTTGAAGGAGATCCGATACTGAATATCACGGAGAATCTTCGGATCTTCCAGCGAGGAGACGAGCAGTGATTTTTGGGAGATCCAGCCGTAGGCGTCTTCAAGTTCCTCCGGCGGGTCAAGTTCGGCGTTCTTGGGAATAACCGCCCACCGGAAGGCGAGGCGCAGCTCTTCCGGTGACGGCATCTTCTGTTCTTGCTCCACTAGGGCCAGCGTCACCGCGGCGAGCCCGTCGGCTATGCCCTCGCGGGTCTTGGCCGCAGCGGTCGGCCAGCGCATCGCCATGTACTCGCGACAGAACGCGAACCAGGGTAGTTCCTCACGGGCTTGCTCCGCACTGGCCTCGGCCCGTACCTCGGATTCAGGCAGACCGTCAGCGATGCGGAATGCCTCGCCACGGCGCATTGCCTGCCACAGTTCAGATCTACGGCTCTCTGCGAGCGCCACCGTGGCGAAGGTTGCGCTACTGACCCTTCCTCCAACTTTCCAACGGAGTTGGTAGGGACGGGTCTTGCTCTGCGCCTTGGACACCTTCCACAAGCGGACATCGAGCGAAAACCCCTCCGGGGCCGAGCGGTTGTTCTGCTCGGCCCCATTGCCGGTGTCCTTTGTCACGCGCTCTCCTCCAACGTCTGGAGCCACCGACTCAGTTCGGATCGCCGGATTCGCACAGCGCCGTTCGGGAGCTTGATGGACCTCGGACCCTTCTTGTACTGCCGCCAGCGGTAGAAGGTCGCTCGCGGTACGCCTATCTCTTCGATCACTTCGCGGATGGTCAGCATCTCGTCGCGGGGCTTGGCCACGACTCCTCCTTGAGCGAGAGAGCAAGGGAAGGTGGTGGGACCAGCCGAGAGCCGCCACAGAAACCACGAAAACCACAGAAACCCTGGGTTGGCGGGCTGACCTGCGGTGATGCCACGCGGTGGGGGCTGCCACAGAAATCGCGGAAAGTTCCACAGAAATAGATGGCCGGACCGGTGGGGTCGGTGCCGGGTTATTTCTGTGGCTTCTCGGTTCGTTTCTGTGGCAGCGCTCGGCAAGCCCCTGACATGACTGTCTGCGCTGGTCAGGGGCTTGCCGGGGGTATTTCTGTGATTCTGTGGTTTGTGTGGCGGGGGTCAGGCGGTCGGGTCGGTCAGGCGGGGGTGGATGAGGTAGCGGGGGGAGGGTGGCCGGCCGCGTCCTCCGGTGCGCTGGACGGCTTGGGCGCGCACGTAGCCGTGGTCTTCCAGCAGGGCCAGGACCGGATCGAGGTCGTTGGCGGTGCGGAACTCGGAGCGGGAGAGCTTGACCATCAGGTCCCGCTTGCTGACCTCGCGCCACCCGTGGGTGTGGAGGACTTCCAGCACGGTGCGGGCGCGCTCGATGATGCGGTCGGCGCCCATGGAGTCGAATGCGGCGAGGCTGTGGCTGATGAAGTACTCGGCCAGTGCGATCGCGTCGCGCATGGTCGCTTCCGCCACGGGCACCGTGTGCCCTTTGGTGAGGTGTTCGGCGAGGTGGAGCAGGGCGGCCATGCGCGCGGTGGCGCCGACCAGCTTGCCGCCCCAATCGCCGATCTGGCCCATGATGCCGCCGCGGGCTTCCAGCATCGGTTCCACCCGTGCCTGAAAGGCTTTGAGGGCGGCGACCGCCTCGGGGGTGAGCTGGATGAGGGCCGGATCGGTCCATTCGGCGAGGAACAGCGTCAGGTCGAGGACGTGGCGCCGGTAGGTCTCCATCACCTGCTCGGGGATGGGTTCCGGCTCAATCTTGCGGCGGCCGACCAGCGACTCAGGAACCGAGTAGAGGAACCTGCCGAGCAGGCCGCGACCCTTGAACCCGTCCTGGCGTCCGATGTCGTCCAAGACCTGTGGCTGCACGCACAACCCCATGGTGAGGGCGGGGTGTTCGATGTACTCCTCGCGGGTCTGCCGGTCGACTTTGAGCCGGTCGCCAGCGTGGCCTTTGAGGAAGACCCCCATGTTCGGCTTGCCGGAGTAGCGTCCGGCGATGATGTCGAAGATGTCCCCCTCCGCGGACATGACGGAGATCCGGCCGCCCTGCTCCGCCATGCGGGAGGTGACCGTCTCTGCGGTGGTGTCATCGGCAAGCAACTGCGGTTTGGCCGGCACGCTGACGCTCTCCGCGGTCTGCGCAAGCGCGATCGCAGTGGAGACCAGTTCATCCCGCTCGTCCGCGCTCGCGGATGCCGCCTTGGCGGTGGCCTTGTCGGCTGCCTCCTTGGCGAGACGGGCGGTCATCTCGGCTTCCACGATGGCCGGTTGAGTCAGCGTGCGGAGCTGCTGTTCGGCTTCGTACAGCGGGTCGGTGAGCAGGCCGAACACGGCGGACTTCCGGTTGGCGGGCGGCAGGGAGACGACGACGTAGAGGTTGGTGGGCTCGCGCCAGTGCCCGCGCACCTGCACCACTGCCCTACCGCCCGCCGCGGTGGCGAGCACGGACAGGGCGATGCATCCGGCGAGGTCGACGGGGGTCTGTGTCTCCTCGGCGACCGCGGCCACGAACTCTCGCAGCCACCCCGGAAGGGAGGCGGTGGGGAAGGGCGCAAGCTTGCGGGGTCCGGCGAGGGGAACAGGATCCTCCCACACGGGTGCGGGCGGCTCGTCGAGGGTGGGCAGTCCAGCCCACAGGTCAGTGCTGTCCACAGGCTGTGCGGTCATGAGGCTGCCCTCCCTTCGGTGGGATCGCCGATGTGCGGGCCAGGGACAAGTGCAGTGCGGACGCCTTCGGCGACGTTCCTTCGGTCGCCTACGGTGGCCCGTGGTGCAGCCTGTGTGGCGTTCTGAGGCTGTTTCAGGGGATTGAAGAGCTTATAGGTCATGCGGCGCCCCTCTCGGCCGCGCTGAGGCCGTTGGCGACCGCGCGGCGAGCGTAGGGCTCGGGGACGCCGACCGAGACGGCAGCGGCCACGATCTCTCCCCCAATGGCGTCCAGTCCGCACGGTCCGGGGCACGCGGTGTGCTGGGCTGCGAGGAACCGGGCCACGCCGAACGCCCGTGATCCGGCGCCGGATTCGACGCGGGAGCGCACTAGGGTGAGGCCCCGTTCCAGGCCGGTGCGGACGTAGCCGTCGGTGTGGCGGCATCCGGTGGCAACCGTCCGGTCCCAGGTGGCGCGCCCGGAGAGGGAAGAGACCACCTCCCCGCGGGCGGGGGTGGTCTCTTCCTTCACCACCAGGGCGCGGACGGCCGACGGGAGAGCGGCCATGCGACCGGTGCCCGGTCCGAGCCAACGGGCGTACGACATGAGGGACTTGATGTCGACGCCTGCCCGGACCGCGTTGTGCGACCCCATGACGCCTCGGTAGATCCAGTGCTCACCGCGCGTCGTTGCCACGGTTCGGGTGGCGGGCAGGGTCTCGCGGGCCCAGGCGACGGCCGCCGCGTTGTCGAGGTCGACCACGGTCAGCCGCGCTCCGCCGGGGTGGTAGCCGACGCACACGGCCCGCTCCCATGCCGCCACCCACAGAGGGAAGATGACGACGTTCCGGTTGGTGGTGGCGGCGGCCCATGCGTGGCAGGGGGCGGGGCACCGGCAGGCGCCCGCGCGCTTCATGTTCGGCCGCCCGCCGCACGCGTTCTTGGCGCACGCGCGGCAGTTGCCGAACGGCACCTTCCCGTCCCGCAGCGGCAGCACCGGTACACCGGCGGTGGCCAGGTAGAGGGCGGTCCGCAGGTGGCTCGCGTCGGGGTGATTCCAATCGAGGGGGAGCCGGGTCTTGCGGGCAGGTGTCATGCTGGAGGTCTCCTGTTTCTGTCGAAGGGACGGAGAACCGGGGCGGTCGCGGTCTTTGGCGAGAGGCGACCGCCCCAGCCATAGCTAGTGGTGACTGGCCCAGTGGGCGTACTGCTGCCGGACGTAGTGGCGCGGGTCGCAGATGATGCCGGGCTGGCCCATGTCGAGCAGCGACAGGGCTGCTGCTCCGGCGCTCTCGGTGGCGTCGCTGTCGGTGGTGCCGGGTTCGTCGAGCAGGGCGATGCGGTCGAGCAGGGCGGCCTTGCGCAGGTAGAACTCCCGGTCCAGCTCGGTGAAGCACTCAGCGTCGGCGAGGGAGCGGGCCGTCCAGCCGATCTCGCTGTTGATGCTGGGAGCGTCGGTGTACGCCTGCTCGGGGGTGGGCCAGTCCTCGGCAAGTTCGGGGGTGGCGGGCTTGTGGTCGGCGCGGGCGTAGAGGCGGTTCTGCTTGCCGTCGCGCATGGGGTAGACGGTCACGGTGCCGACCGTGAAGGTGCGGTCGAGGGCGGCGACGATCGGTTCGGTTTCGGTGGGGTCGCAGATGACGCGGATCTCGAACACGGCTCAGTGCTCCTTGCTGGTGTCGATGGCGGGGAGCGCGGGCAGTCCCGCGCGCTCCAGGGCGGTGGGGTCGAAGCCGGGCAGCGTGGCGCGGGTGACGAGTGCCTGTGCGAGCTGTTCGGCGTAGGCGGCGCCGGTGCGGGCCACTTCGATCTGCGTCGTGGAGTGCAGCGTTTCGACGCGCTCGATGTGGGCGTACTCCTCGCGTCGCTCGCTCGTCTGCCGCTCGTACGCCACGGTCTCGCGGCGGTCGTGGCGCCAGTAGCGGGCAGCGAGCCCGTACGCGCCGGCGGTGGCCAGGGACCACAGCAGCAGCGGCAGCGAGAGCCCGTCGGCGTATCCGGCCACCCCAGCGAAGGCGAGGGCGCCGGAGGCCGCGAACGCGGTCCCGACGAGGACAGAGTCACCGGTTGCGTTGCCCGCGACCACGCCCGCGGCGGCGGCACTAAGAGACAGTGCGGTCATCAACACCGCGTTGCCGACGGAGTGTTCGGCGCCGTTGGCATTCCAAATCCGGGCCAGCGCGAGCACGGTCGTAGTGGCCAGGGCGGGCGCCGCCTTGGGCAGCGCGGCGGCGACCCAGTGGCGAGCCACGATCTGTTCGTTCATGGCTGGTCTCCTAGATCTTGCCGAGGGCGTTGACGACGGCGGCGGTCAGCTCGGTCACCGGCTCGGAGGCGCCGGTGGAAGCGAGGTAGAAGCCGAACATCACAGCGACGAACGCGGAGCCGTAGCCGAGGGTGTTGGAGCGCAGCAGGAAGAACAGGACCAGGCCGAACAGGGCGACCAAGGAGACGGTGATGGCCATCGGTTATCCCTTCGAGGCAGGTGTCTTGGCGGGGGTGTCGCTGCCGTCGCGGTAGACGTGCAGCCAGAGGTTGTAGAGGTGACGGCCGACGCGTATGCGCTTGCCGAGGCCCTTGCAGCGGCGGCAGTCCTTGCCCCGCTTGATGCGGCCCTTGCGGTCGGTCTTCATCGCGAAGCCGAGGCCGCGGCACTTGCGGCAGTCGCCGTACGGGCTCGCCGCACACAGACTCACGTAACCGAGAGTGACGACGAGCAGGCAGCCGCTAGCAAGGAGAACCAGGGTCATGGGGTGCCTTCCAGGCGGGGTTTCCGGCGTTCTCGCAGGTCGGATGCTAGGTGCGAGGTTGCTGATCAGAGCCGGTTTGGGGTGCTAGTAGGGGTGCTAGGTCTAGCAGCTCAGGCTGCTAGACCTAGCACCCGTGCGCGGTCAGTCTCCGGACCGCCTTCCGTCACGCAGGGTGATGGCGGTGGTGATGTCGGCGCGGGCGATGCCGCGGCGGGTGGTGCCCTTGCCCTTGTCGGTGGTGCCCCACACGTCCTGTGCCGTGATGCCGTGCGGGCGCAGGTTCGTGGTTACCGTCTCGGCCTTCCAGCCGCCGTAGACCTCCGGCCTGAGCGTGGCGAGGCGGGCGGCGACCTTCTCGTTCCACACCTTCTCCTCATCGGCCGGCACGACCTTGAGGATGTCGGCGAGCAGGTCGAAGGCGGGCTCGCCGCTCTCGGGGGTCTCGCCGATGGCGTGGCCGGTGATGTTGCCGTACGCCTCGCGCATCGTGCGAGCACGGACGACGACTTGTTCGGCGCCGACCGCGTCGACGAACGCGCTCGCGACGATGCGCGGGTCGTCGCCCTCACCGGCCATCCAGCAGATCCCGCGGTCGGAGCGGGAGAACATGGTGGCGCGGTATCCGGCCTTGTACATCGACGTGCCGAGCACCATGTCGTTGGCGGGCTGGCCCATGACCTTCAGGCAGAACCGCAGCACGGCGTTGGCTGAGATGCCGGTGGGCAGCGACTTGGCGTCCGGGCGCTGCGTGCCGAACAGCGTCACCATGCCCAGCGCCGGACCGCGTTTGCCCAGGTCGGTGGCGATCTCTTCGATTTCCGCGCCGTACTTCTCGTGCTCGAAGGGGACCTGGCACTCATCGAATCCGGCGACGATCGGGTGCAGCCCAAGGGACTTGTCGTTCGCCAGCTCGGGCGTGACCTTCGACTCCGGGCAGCGCGAGCGCGGCAGGGACTTGATGACCTTCGCCCGCCGGCGCAGCTCCGCGCGCAGCTCCCGCAGCGATTCGAGGACGTAGAGGATGTCCTCGTCCTCGTCTCCGGCCCGGTAGCGGTGGCAGACGGGTTCGAGGGCGCCGAAGTCGCCGGTGCCCTTGAAGTCGAACGCGTACAGCTCGGAGCGCGGATCCAGGGCGGCGATGAGCAGGAACAGCCGCATCAGGAAGGTCTTGCCCATGCGCGGGATGGAGCCGACCACCACGCTCGCGAACATCAGGGTCACGGCCACGTCGGCCATGCGCTGGTCGTTGCCGAACACGACCGGCTTGAACAGGTCCACCTGTCCCGACTTCAGCAGCGGCCAGGCGGGCTTGGTGGTCTCGTTCATGGGCTTGTCGCCCACCCACAGGATCAGCCGACCTTCGTGCTCGGTCGGGTCGGCTGAGGGCCACACGCAGCCGACCTTGCGGCGCAGCCCGGACGCCAGCGGCTTGCGGGCCTCCATGATGTCCTCCGGGGTCACACCCCAGGGAAGGTCAAGGTCGGCGCGGTAGCCGGGGCCGTCCCGGGTGATCTCGGAGGTGAAGCGCATCCCGTTCATGTCGCCGCCCTTCTTGATGGCGGCCGTCAGCTTCGGGTTGCCGATGTTGTCCAGGGCGCGCAGCACGATCGGCCCGGTGAGCTTCTGGATCTCGGTCTTCAGCACCGCGGGCCCGATCACGGGATGGTCCTGCGGGGCACCCCAGAACCCGCACGCCAGCACCGCGGCCGTCGCCATCACCCCCAGCCAGCCCGGGGCCATCACGTACAGGGTCAGCGCGAACGCAGCACCGAAAACGAGCGCCACGGTCGACACCAGCACACGCAGCCGCACCCGCCCATCCCGCTGCCGCGACAGCTTCAGGTACTCAGCGGTGTTCTCGCGGCGCACCTCGTACTCGCGCAGCGGAGCACCCTCGGCGTCCCACACCCACCGGTTGGTGTCCCGCACAAAGCGGGCCGCACCGCGCGGCGCGTTCAGCGTGAGCTGGAGGGCGTACCAGGGGGTGCGGATGCCGTGGAAGGCGGTGGCATAGAAGGCGTTGCCGGTCGCCCGCTGGGCAGTCGAGACGAACCCCGGCTTCGAGGTCAGCCACGTCGGCAGGATCGGCCGACGCTTGTAGGTGGTGATACCCGGCGCCGGAAGGTCGGGCCGGTCGACCGGTCGGGCGACCGAGTCGGCCGACTCCTCATCCTCCGGGTCGGCCGAACCGGCACCCGACTCAGTCGGGCGGGAGTCGGGCACCGGGTCGGGAGTCGGGGCGGCCGACCCGATGCGGGCGGATCGGGCCTTTCCGAGGTCGACTACCTCGGCGCCGGAGTCGGCGGCCATCTCCGCTTCGAGCCGGTGGAACAGTTCGTTGTCGTCGGGCTGGTTCACTTGAGCAGTTCCTTCCCATGGGAGGAAAGGCGGGGTCCGGCCGTCGCTGTAGGAGGTGAGCGGCCGGACCCCGCCGGATCGTGAGGGGAATGTCAGGCGGCGGTGTGGGCGCGTGTCGTCCACGCGGTCACCACCAGCGGGACGGCTTCTTGGGCACGATGGAGGGGCAGCCGTTGACCATGTGGTCCACGCACTGCGGGCAGTCCTGCCGGGGGCGGAGGTGGCGGTGTGCGCGCCGGTCGTGGGCGTGCTGCCAGCACTGCGGGCACTCGCCAGGAGGCGTGTCCTTGCCGGCCATGGTCACCACCAGCCCGAGGACTTCTTGGCCGCCTTCGCGGAGGCGGCCTCGTTCACAACCCGCTGCCGCTCCTTCTGCAGGGCCTTGAGCTCCGACTTCAGCCGGGTCTGGACCGAGGCCCACAGCGTCTCCAACTTGCGGTCGGCGCGGCCGGTGCTCTTGCCCCGCACGACCTTGTATGAGCCACCGGCAAGAGCCCGGACGACCGCCCGCTTCTCCGGGCCGGTCAGCGGCCACATCTCGCCCTTCTGGGCGGCTTCGAGCTTGCGGGTCGTCTGCAGAATCTCGCGGTCCAGGCGGCGGGTGTTGGGCTTGGCCATGGTCAGCCCCTCCTCGAGGTGTCGAGCGCGGTGGTGGGGGTGTCGGGGAAGGCGCACGGCACGCACATGCCGAGCGAGGTCGGGATGACGTATCCCGCGTCCCGGCGGCACTCGGGGCACGTGCGGCGGGCACACATCGCCTTGGCGAGCGCAGCCCGCTTGCCGGGCGTCATCGGCCGCACGGGCTTGGCGCGGTCGACGCGGTACAGGTACGCAGTCAGCGGCTCGCGTCGGCGCCGCGGGCGCAGCACCTGAGCCGCGATCGGCTGCCCGCCCGGACGTAAGCCGCGGGCGCGGAGTTGGCGGCGCGTGGCGAGCCCGTCGGGGGCGTAGCGCCACGGGTAGGTGGGGATGCCGTACTGGCTGCCGGAAGGGTCGAAGCACTTGCCGAATGCCCCGGGCATCAGGCGGCCTCAGCCTCAGGCTCCTCGCCCTCCGGCACGTCCACGGAGTGCAGCGGACGGCCGTCGGCACGCTCGCCCTTCAGGGTGTCGCGCAGTGTGCGGGCGTTGGCCTGCGAGACGTGCAGCGTGGTGCGGAGTCGGTCCGCGGTCAGCTCCGCGTCCGGCCACTGCTCGGTGACCTCGCGTGCCTCGGTCAGCAGCTCCTCGAAGGTGCGCTGTGCCTTGCCCTTGCCTTTGCCCTTGGCGGGGGTCCGGCGGGGCGGGCGCGGCTTCGGGGCGGCCGGGGGCGCCGGCGGGGTCTCTGCCGGGGGCGGTGCAGGGGTCTCCTGCTCGAAGGCGGGGGCCAGGTCGCCCATGCGCAGCATCACGCGCTCGCGGCGCGGGGTCTGCGAGCGCCACCGACGGCCGTAGCGCTCCCGCAGGTCCGCGCGGGCCAACAGCCGTTCCCGCTCACGGGCAAGCGCCACGCTGTAGGAGGTGACCTCCCACAGCGTCATGCGCCGCCACAGCGCGAACGTCGACAGCGGGGCGAGCAGCCAGCGGGACCAGCGGATCTTCTCCATGCGGTGGCCGGTGGCGGCGTCGATGCGGACGGCGTAGATGTGCGCGCCGATCTCGGAGAACACGACCCACAGCAGCGGCATCGTGCCGTGCGCGACCTTGGCCCACACACCGTGTCCGGCGGCGACGTTCAGCCCGCAGGTGACCAGGGTGAGCACCCAGGGCACGAACCGCACCCACGCCAGCGCCATATCCATGCGGATCAGCAGCAGGTTGGCGACGGTGAACACCGGGATGGCCACGTCGATACCGACCGGCAGCATCCACGGCTCACCGAAACCCCAGCGCAGCGCGGCAGCGGACACGGCGTCGAAGGAGGCGATGAGACCGAGCGCACCGACTCCGGCCGCGGCGAGCGCGCCGACTCCGGCGAGGCCCATCTCCGGCTTCGTCAGCGGCGGCACCTTGGCCGCAGGGATCGGGGTTTCGGGGTTCATGCAGCAGCCTCCGTTCCGCCCGTGCTGCCGAGTCGTCCGGCGCGACGGCCGGTGACCGTCGCACACTGGGAGGTCAGGTCGTTGGTGATCTGCCAGGGGATCCCGGCGCGCTTGGCGGCGTACATCTGCTCATCCGCCCGCCGCATCACCTGCGACAGGTCCACCACCCCGGCACGCGGGCCGACGTCGACCGCGCCGATGGAGGCGCCCACCGCAACGTGAAGACCGCCGATGTCGATCGGCTGAGTCAGCGCGTGGGTCAACTCGGTCAGCGCCCATTCCAGTTCGGCGCGAGACAGGTGAGAGGCGACAGCGGCGAACTCGTCCCCGCCCAGGCGTCCGACGGTGGCGTCGTTGATGCACGCCCACTCGGCGAGCCGCTGACCGGTCGCGCGGATGACCACGTCCCCGGCGGCGTGCCCGTGGTCGTCGTTGACCTCCTTGAACCTATTGAGGTCAAGCAGGTAGACCGCGCTGCGGGGAGTCGACAGGTGCTTGCGGGCCCGCTCCTCGAACGCGTCGCGGGTCAACAGGCCGGTGAGCGGGTCACGACGGGCAGCCTCGACCCGGCGGCGCAGGCGCAGCGCGTGCAGCGACCATCCGGCCAGTAACGGCAGACCGGCCGCAGCGGCAAACAGCAGCTCACTCATGCCGCAACCCCCTTGCGTGCCGTGCGACGGCGGGCGGGACGGACCAGGGGGACGACGTCGAACAGGTCCGGGTTCTCCTCGATGACCTGCGCAGCAACGCGGACCAGGTCGTCCGGGAGGTTCGGGTTGTCGGCGAGGATGTCGCGCGCCGCGTCCTCGCGGGCCGCGCGCTCTTCGTCCGTCTCGCCCGCGACCCCCAGCCACAGCTCAACCGGGGTGCCGAGCGCCAGTTCCGCGAAGTCCTCGGCAGAGATGGCCTGTTGGTGGCCGATGTAGGTACGCATGGCAGTTCTCCTGACATCGAAGGGATGCCGGGGCGGTCGCGGTCTTTGGCGAGAGGCGACCGCCCCGGAAGACAAGACCCGCACCACATACGCGGGCGGGGTGGTGCGGGGAGCGGGGAGGGTCAGACGGTGGCGATGATGAGCGCGGCGACCAGCAGCCACAGGTAGTGGAAGGACTGGTCAAGGGCGTAAGCGCCAGTACCAATGTGCGGGTTGTCGTCACGGCCGGCGCGCGGGGTGCCGAGCCGGTAGAACTCGCCCTTGCCGGTCACCTTCGCCAGCCACGCCAGCGTGCTGCGCCGGTCCGCCCACCAGTGCGCGGCGGCGTCGATGCCGAGCCCGGCGAGGATGCCGAGCCCGGACACATGCAGGTCCAGCAGCCAGACGACCGGCAGAAGAACGGCGACCTTGGTGGCGGTGAGGGTGGCGACGTGCCGAGCGTCGGCGAGGCGGCCGACCCAGCCGGGACGGCCCTTGTGCGCGGACTGGTGGGAAGTCTGCACCCAGTGGTCGCCCACGCTGTGGGCGACGTACAGGGCGATGAACACGGCGGCGAAGGTGGCAGCGTTCACGGCGGTCACCGGCTCTCGTCGCGGGCCTGAACGAGCTGAATGGCCAGGCGGGCGAAGTGGGCAACGGCGTCGAAGTCCGCGAACGTCACGCCGTAGGTCTCGGCCGCCTGAAGCATGCCGTGCAGGATCGAAGCGGCATCGGCCACCTGAGCGGCACTCGGCCGGTGACTCGGGGCGAACTCCATGGCGGCCGACCCGATGCGGTGGGCGATGTTGTCGAGGTCGCGCTGATTCACGGTTCATCTCCTGGTGTCGAGGGACTTGAAGCCGGGACGGTCGCGGTCCTTGGCGAGAGGCCACCGCCCGGAACCCCGCTCCGCGAGTGCGGCGGGGGGCGTGGAGCGCTGCATGACCTACTGCGACTCCCCTCAGCTCCGCTCGTACGAGACGAGCGAAGGAGGCAGCCGACCGCCGCGCAGAAGCACGGCGGAGCGGTCGAAGTTGAGAAGGTGCGCGGGCCTGAGCCGCGCCGGACGCCTTTTGCGGGAGGTGACGGCCCGTCGTACGCGATATGGATCTGTGCCTCAGTCCCGCTCCTCCGAGGAATCGCATCTCGGTCTCTTCGCGCGGCGTGCGTGCCCTTGGGCAGATCCGTTCTTTTGAGTCGGTGCGTGTCCCTGACGGGAGATGACCGACTGGTCTCCACTCGCCTCGGCCGGAGTCATCACGGCCGTCGTATCTGCGGTGGATCACGCTGTGGAGTTGTCGAGCGCAGTCGCGGAGGTGAAGCCCTTCCGGGTTCTCCCGCCCTGCAGTGCAGTACCTGTTTTACAGGTACTGCATGGGGCTCCGTCAAGTACGGGCCCGGAACTTCTTGGCTTCGCGCCGGGACTTCTTGGCGCACATTCAGAATCGCCCCAGGTCAGGGGACTTGGTCACCCCGCACCTGGACAGCTTCAAATCATCTGGCTACCGTCAGGAAGTCCCTAAAAGTCCCTACGGGGGTGACGGTGTCCAACGAGCGGTTGAGATCTGCCCTGTTAGCCCGCGGCATGACGATCCAGGACTTGTCCCATGAGATCGGGGTGATCCCCAAGACCATCGAGCGCTGGATCACGCAGGGCAAGGTGCCGTACCGACGCCACCAGTACGCAACGGCAGCAGCACTCAAGGTCGACGTGACGACGCTGTGGGAGGACTCCCGCACTCAGGACTCCGCAAGCGACCTGAGCAAGGCCGAGATCACGGCTGTCTACCCTCACCGGCATGTCGTGCCGTCAGGCCTCTGGCGCGAGATGTGCGAGCGCGCGACAGAGCGCATCGACATCCTTGTGTATGCCGGCATCTACCTGGCGGAGGACCCTCTCTTCTTCGCGACGCTGAAGGAGAAGGCCGAGAGCGGCGTCCGCATCCGAGTGCTCATGGGTGATCCGGAGTGCGAAGCCGTCATCCGACGCGGCATCGACGAAGGTCATCGCATCATGGATGGCAAGATCCGTAATGCGCTGGTCAACTATCGCCCGCTGTTCACCAGCCACCCCGAGATCGCCTTCCGGCTGCACGACACGGTGCTCTACAACTCGATCTATCTCGCCGATGACGAGATGTTGGCCAACACCCACGTGTACGGCATCGGCGCCTACATGGCACCCGTGTTTCACCTGCGGCGACTCCCCGGAGGTGGTCTCTTCGACACCTTCGCTAATAGCGTTCAGCAGACCTGGGAAGGCGCCAGGACAGTAACCGAACGCGACATCACGGGAGCTTGAGCATGGGACGCATCGACTACTTGCACGACCCGGACGCCCCGCCGGCCAACTCGGTCGTGCCCTCGGTCGTGGCGTTCGTCCAGAACGACGCGGGGCAGGTGCTCATGATCCAGCGGTCCGACAACGGACGTTGGGCGCTGCCCGGCGGCGGCCACGACGTGGGCGAGTCCATCAGTGACACGGTGATCCGTGAGGTCTGGGAAGAGACGGGCATCAAGGCCGAAGTTGTCGACATGTCCGGGATCTACACCGACCCCGGTCACGTCATGCAGTACGACGACGGCGAGATCCGTCAGCAGTTCAGCATCTGCTTCCGCGCCCGGCCGGTCGGCGGCGAGCCGCGCACGAGCAACGAGACGACGCAGGTCCGTTGGGTCGACCCAACGGACCTGCGGGAGTTGGACGTCCACCCCACGATGCGACTCCGCATCGAGCACGCGATGGACCGGGCCCGAACAGTGCCCTATATCGGCTGACGCTTAGCGTCGGCGACCCTCTCGAGTACGCGCGCGGTGCTCGCCAGGATCTCGGGTTCGGCGCGGCGAATGAACGTGCCGATCAGGCTGTCGGGCCCGTAGCGCCCGGCAATCTCATTGATCCGATCCACAGGGTTCGTGGGCGTGCCGTCGGGCGTCGTGTTCATGTCGCAGAAGCAGAGAGCGTCGTTCAGGTGCGCGCTCTCACGGGGGAACTCCCCCTCCAGCTCTTCGCGCAAGCCGCGCGCATCGGCCTCCATCCACGCACAGGAGTGGTGGGCCACCAGGTGCACGACGCGCTCGTCGGCGCTCGCGACATCCCGGAGGTAGCGAGCGCCGTCCAGGGGGTGGAAGCCTGTCTTGGCCAAGTCGGGCGCGTAGCCGATGTCGTGCAGGACTGCCGCGGCTTCCAGCAACTCGGCGTCTTCTCCGAGGATGAGCGCGATGGTGCGCGCCCTCTCGGCGACGCCCAAGCAATGCCGCCACCGTCGCGGCAGCGGCTCAGCGAGCAGGGATTCCGCGAGCGGGTAAGCCCACTCCGTCAACGTCGACAAGCTACGAACGCCCCTCTCGGTTCGGCACAGTGCGGACTGTCCGCACCTTGCCCTGCCCTTCACTTGCCAGCACGCCGGCGGCTTCGAGCTTGTCGAGAGCCTTGGTCACGGTCGGTCGGGAGACCTTGAACCTGCCCATCAGGTCGGACGCACTGAGGAACTTGGCCCCCACCTCGAACCCTTCGGTCGCGATGATGTCGGCAATGCGCTGCTCCAGCGGTCGCCGGTCGACCTGCTCACCCTGACGTACTACCCGCCACCGGCCGCCCCGCACCGGTTCAGCAACCCCATCCGCCTGAAGCTCCTTGAACGCGCGGAGCACCACCCCACGCGAGACACCGTGATCATGCATGAGGTCTCCGGCGGCCGGGAGCTGCGTCATCTGCGGGTCCGCCTGGATCTGGGCCTTCACCACCTCCGCGATCTGCAAGAAGGTCCCCCGAGGGCTGGCCTGCTGCGACACTCGTTCTCCCCTCAGTTAGCCAAACGTCCTACTCCAGCTTCCCATGCCTCGCGCCCTCGAAGATGCTGGTCAGACTTCGCCGGTTTGCCAGCCTGATGGATCCTTCTCTCCCTCATCAAGGCCCGCGCACGGCGCGGGCGCGCGCCGCCTCTGCGGCGCGGACGGCCTCCTTGTCTTCGCCACCGGCCGGCCGCGCCCGGCGGCTCGCGTGCGATGCGGGCGAAGGAGGGGAAACCCTCTGTGGCTGGGGCGGTCGGCAGAACCCTGTTTCGCCGAGGTCTGAGATCCTTTCTTAGGAGCGGATGTGGTCAACTCCACTTCCTAGCAGGCGGGTTACCGACTGGTGGAAGGCAGGGCGGCGGTAGCGTGCCGTCGACCACACACCGCATCCTTGACCGGGAGCCACTCCGCGATGTCCGGCCTTACCGACGTGCCGCGCGAACCTGAACCCGAGACCGCCGACAGTTATGAACCGTGGGTGGGCGATGTCCTGCATCACCTCGCATACGAAGATCAGCGGCTGTCCGAGGCCGACATACGCACCCCCCTCCCCGAGGAATTCGTGTTGACCTGGGAGGGCGTCGCCGCGATCCTCTCCGCCGCCTGGAAGACCGATAAGCAAGAACTCAAGTGGACCCTATTTGTCGAAATAGCCCGACAGGTCAGATATGCCAGTGACGGCGCATACATCTTCCACCGGGAGTATGGGACACCTGACCGATACAAACGGTACGTACGACTTGAGCATGTGTTCGCCGCGGAATCGGGTTCCACCTGGGGCAACCTTGTTGAAGAGGTCATTGAAACCCTCAAAGACCCAAAACAAGAGTACGGATGGAGCCTAGAGCCCGCTCAACAGCACGAGTACGCGAACAGCGTTATCACCTACCGGCGGGACGTCGCGACGGCGGAACGCCGTATCCGCAGGGCTCTTCTGTCGCGGTGGCTCCGGCTGGTGCCGCTTGTGGTGATGCCGCTGGTTCTGGCAGTGGTCGGATGGGGAAACCTGTGGCCGGAAGACGTGCCGGACCTGCGCACGTTCAACATCGTGACCATCGCGGCGATGCTGGTCCTGGTGGTGGTGTTCCTGGTCGGCTACTTCCTGCGGGTGAAGGACGAGAAGCACGGTGTCAGGTCGGTGTTTCTGCTCCGCAGAGATCTGGAGATCATCCATGACCGGTGGACCCTCAACGCCTCAAAGACACGCCCGACGACGGAACGGCGGGACGGCTACCGGGAGCACATACCGCGGGTCATAGATCGTCTACGGCGGGATACACGGTTCTACCGGCGTATTCACAACTGGTTTCAGTGGGGGGTGTTCTTCGCGTCGGTGGGGACCACGGCGACTACGGCTTTCTGGGAGACCCCGCAGCCGGGTAAGACGATCCTGATCATGCTGGGGTCGTTCCTGGCATTCGCTACCGCGGTGACGGGCTATTTCAAATTCCGTGAGCGGGCGTACAACCTTCAGCAGACCGCGGACCAGGTAGAGCAGCACGCCACGGCCTTCGATCTGGGGATTGCGCCGTACTCGGATGCGGACGCTGCGGTGAACCTGGAGCGGTTCGCGGAGAACGTGGAGACGCTTCGGATTGAGCAGCGCAAGCGGGAACAACAGTTGGAACAGCCGCATCAGGGGCAGGCCGACGTCATCTGACCGGCAGCAGTGCGGCCGTCAGTACGGCCAACCCGAACGACGCGGCACCTCGTGCGAGGCGGACCTGGGAGGCGTTGGAAGGGCCAAGTGAACACGCACCTGTCTCCCTGGTGAGTGTCTAACTGCGTGACAACCACAGCGCACGCCCGCGAACAACCGTGGACGTCAGCAGACCATCCATGCAGGTGACAGGCACAGCAGCCCAAGGACAGTGGGCACCCCAAATTGCTTCGGGACGAAGCGGTCACCGGACCGTCTGTGGCCCGGCGAAGGGCACAGAGGCACATCGGCCGGCTCGTCCCCGGACGGCGACGACTGTTCGAAGCTCACCCGCGCACGGTATGCGATAGAGATCGACTCCGCCCGCATGCCCCCAGCCAAAGAGTGCTGGTCAGGGTGGGGTTCAACCCTTGGGTACACATGCTCTCCGGAGCCGTGTGCGCAGGTTCGAATCCTGCCGGGGGCACCCCTTCTGAGGTGCCTAAAGACCCCGTGACCAGCACAGATGCTGAGTGCGGGGTCTTCGCGTATGTGCAGCCGTATGACACTCTGAGCGGCCCTATGTCGGGGTCCGTGGACTATTCGTGGACAGGATCTTGAGGCATTGTCCCTGGTCAGACCCCAGGAACGGCGAAAGCCCCCGGACGGATCAAGCACCCGTCGTCGCTTCGCTCCTCCGGGCGGGCGCGGGCGGCCGGCGGCGCCCGCGCTCATGTCTCCGCCCCGCTCGGCACCGCCGGCCGCC
>NZ_JBQQCE010000939.1:0-1125 GCF_052245645.1 Streptomyces sp. KR55
GCAAGATGTCCAACTACCACCTCAAGAGAGCCGAGCACCGGCACTGGCCCCAGCCGACCCGGACAGCCACCGACGCCGTCGTGATCCACACGCCAAGACCACCAGACCCGTAACGCAACGGCATTGGGCCTAGCCGACTCGGCATCCTAGATGCGCCGGGCCGGCCGTTACCAGGTAATCACCCGATCGTGGGTGCGTCATGCAACGGTGAGCCGGAAACGGTCACTGCGCGTCTGGAGCAAGCCGCGGAGCCACCAGCTTCACTACGCCTTGCCGGTGCTGACCTGGATCGCCGAAGGGCGCGGACGCACTCAGAGTCGCTCGACTCCCGGCACAGCACGGGCCGCGCCGTCTAGCCCCGTACTTCGCGGGTAGCTCGTTCAGGTCTCCGGCCAACGTCGGTGCGTGCTCGGTGTGCCGACGGCCACGACCATCACGACGTCCTGGTCTGTCTCTCGGTGGCCCGTGCCGTCCTGGTCGGGGACACTCGGTGGTCAAGTTCTCCTGACGAGCGCGCGGCTGCCGGGAGGTGGGGTAGATCCACTTGCCGGGTGGGGCCTCAGTGCCCTGCAGGCCCGTTGACGTTGAACGTGGACTGCCCGGTCCCGGACCTCATGACGATGATGTCGGAAGGCTCCGCCGAGGGGTTGCTCTCCCGGTGCACGGTACCTTTCGGCACGTATACGAAGTCGCCGGGACCGGCTTCCAGCGTGCGCGAGCCGGCCGGGCCGAACTCCATCTTCAAGGCTCCGGTGAGGATGTAAATCACCGTTTCGTACTCGCCGTGATGATGCCAGCCGGAGACCATGCCGGCCTCGGTGCGGACGAATCCCGACCACGTTCCGTCGGTGGCGAATGCCTCCTGCCGGTCCATCCCCGGGGTGCTGGGCCCGGGCCTTCTGTCACCAGGACGGGCGACGAGAACCTCATTGGGTTGAAGATCCATGGAGGCTCCTTCCGCTCGGGCCGTCGAGCGGCGGCCATGGCTCATTACCAGGCTAGGGCCTGTCTTCGGTTGTGATCAACAGGCTTTCAGGAGGCTGCCGATCCAGATGGTTGCTGCGCGGAGATGGAGTCCGGCGAGGTAGCTCTCGGGCGTCTTGTCATAGCGGGTGGCGATGCCTC
>NZ_JBQQCE010000940.1:0-1109 GCF_052245645.1 Streptomyces sp. KR55
CTCGCCAATGTGGCGTTGCCGGCCGAACTGGCCGGCCGTCCCAAGGCCGAACGGCACGAGCGCGCCATGGACGCCATCCGTCTCGTCGGCCTCGACGGCTTCGAGAAGCAGTTGCCGGGACAGCTCTCGGGCGGGATGCGGATGCGGGTCTCGCTGGCCCGCGCGCTGATGATGCGCCCCGCGCTCTTCCTCTTCGACGAACCTTTCGGCGCGCTGGACGAGATGACCCGGCTTCGTATGCAGGAGGAGCTCCAGCGGATCTTCGCCGAGTCGGGGTTCGCGGGTCTGTTCATCACGCACTCGGTGACCGAGGCGGTCTTCCTGGCCAACCGGGTCGTGGTGATGTCGGCCCGACCCGGACGCATCACCGCCGCATTCGAGGTCCCGTTCGCCCACCCCAGGCCCGCTTCGCTCCGTTACGAACCGGAGTTCGCCGCGATCGCGGGCGCGGTCTCCGCAGCCCTGCGAGGAGACGCCCAGTGACCGCGAACACCCCGGCCGCCGACGCGCCGACTGCCCACGCGACCACTGCCGCCTCGGTCGAAGTCGGCCCGAGCAGCGAACCGTCTGCCGCCTCCGAACCGGCCGTCACCGGTTCGAGCGCTGCCGCTCCGGCCCACGAGGGGAAGACCCCTGTGCACCAGTCCGATGCCGCCGCCGGCGCAACGGCCGAGACCCTCCCGGCCGCTGAGGCGTCCGTCTGCACACGCCGCAGCCCCGTCGCGCTGCTCGCCCCCATCGGCTCGCTCGCCGTCGCCATCGGCCTCTGGTACGCGGTGAGTTACCTGCTCCTAGCCCCCGCCAACCGCTTCCTCGTACCGCCCCCGCATCAGGTCCTCCACGTCGCCGTCCTCGACTGGACTCACCTGCAGCCCATGCTCCAGGCCCTCGCCCTCACCGCGCAGGTCGCTCTCGCCGGGCTCGCCATCGCCGCCGCCCTCGGCATCACCGGGGCCGTCGTGATGAGCCGCGCCCGCTGGCTGGAGCGCTCCCTCTATCCGTACGCCGTCATCCTGCAGACCGTCCCGATCCTCGCCATCGTCCCCCTCATCGGCCTCTGGTTCGGCTTCGGCTTCCCCAGCCGGGTCGTCGTCTGCGTCCTCATCGCC
>NZ_JBQQCE010000941.1:0-1102 GCF_052245645.1 Streptomyces sp. KR55
AGTGGGCGTTTAGGTATCGCTTGTGGCACTACGTCGCTCTTGCGGCTGGTGCTCTTTGAGAGAGTTTATGCCCTACGTGGAGCTTCGCGGCCTTCCAGGCTCCGGCCTCGGCGTCCATTTGTTTCGTGTCTCGCACCCGGATTCCGTCTGGTCTATGGACGTCACAGAAACGCCCAATCAGTCAAGTAACGCTGTCGGCGGCACTGTTCGTGTAAGAGCCCCTTCGTGAGCCAGCGGAAGCCGTACCCCAGCGACCTGTCCGACGCCCGATGGGCGTTGATCGAACCGACCTTATCCGCCTGGAGGAAAGCCCGACTCGACCGCAGACCCACCGGCCAGCCGGCCCAGGTCGAACTGCGCGATGTCTTCAACGCCATCCTGTACGTCAACCGCACGGGAATCCCGTGGAAATACCTCCCGCACGACTTCCCGAACCACGGCACCGTCTACGCCTACTACGCCGCCTGGCGCGACGAAGGAATCCTCGCCCAACTCAACTACGACCTCACAGGCCTGGCCCGGGTCAAGGAGGGCCGTAAACCCGAGCCGACCGCATCCGTGATCGACACCCAGAGCGTGAAGACCTCCACCAACGTGCCCCTGACCAGCCAGGGAACGGACGCTGGAAAGAAGATCGTCGGCAGGAAGCGGGGCATCATCACAGACACGCTCGGCCTGCTCCTCGCCGTGACCGTCACCGCCGCAAGCCTGTCGGAAAACGCCGTGGGAATACGACTGCTCGACCAGGCCAAGAAGACCTACCCCACCATCTCCAAAAGCTGGGTCGACACCGGCTTCAAGAACGCCGTAGTCGAGCACGGCGCCAGCCTCGGAATCGACGTCGAGGTCGTCAACAGAAACCCCGATATCCGCGGCTTTCACGTCGTCAAAAGGCGCTGGGTCGTCGAGCGAAGTCTGGGATGGATCATGCTTCGCCGGCGTCTGGCCCGCGACTACGAGACGCTTCCCGCCAGCTCCGAAGCCATGATCCACCTCGCCTCGATCGACAACCTCGCCAAGCGCATAACGGACGAGACCACACCCACCTGGCGAGGCACCTACTAGGGCATACGGGGCGATCTACCTAAACCAAATGCCCTCT
>NZ_JBQQCE010000942.1:0-1099 GCF_052245645.1 Streptomyces sp. KR55
GACACGCCGCGAGATCATCCGCTGTCTCAAGCGTTACGTTGCGCGGGAGATCTACCGGCTCATCGTCGCTCCGGGCCCCGCAGCCGACACTGCCGGGGCCGCTACTTGACATCTATAGGGGCATCAATGCGATGGCCGAGGCCCTGAACGGCACGTTCAAGGCTGAGCTGATCGAGATGCAGGGCCCCTGGAAGGACTTCGACCAGGTCGAACGAGCGATCTTCCAGTGGGTCACCTGGTACAACGAGGAACGGCTCCACTCCGCCCTCGACTACGTACCGCCCGCCGAGTACGAACGCGACTGGTGGCGACAACAGGAAGCCACCCCGAAGTCCGCCTGAAACAAGATCACCGGACTCCATGAAACTCGGGGCAGCTCATTCCTCACCTGTCAGTTCCGGGTCGCCGCTGATGGCACTCATGGTGGTGTCCCATTCTCGGTAGCCGTCGGCGCGGGGAGTGAGCAGCACACCGACCGACGTGAGCTGGGAGAGGTCCGCACGCTCGCCGCGTTCGTGATGGCGCAGCTGAAGCCAGGCGGAGAACGCGGCGCGGGTGTGGTCGGTCAGGGCGGAACAGACAGCGAAGCCAAGCTGATCCCGATCAGGCCCGGCGATGAAGGTGCGCATCCGCCATACCGTGGTGCCTGTCTCAGGCTCGGCGACCGCGGCCAGCGCGTCCAGCAGAAATCGGCCCAGATCTGTGCGGTACCCGACCGGCAGGCTGTCGAGAGAGGCCAGGACGCGTTGCCGGGTATCCCACTCGTCCGGGTCCAGTGGGCTGGTAGCTACGTCCTCGAGCATGATGCGGACCATGGTGTGGGCTTCGTCGTTGTCACTGCCGGCCGGGGCGGCGGGCAGCAGCGGCACGCTGTGCGGCTGTCCGCCGCGCCGAGTCCAGGACGGGTCCGCCGCTCCCGGTACTGCCTCGGCGTCCGCGGCGGCCAGCTCGTAGTAACGCTCCGGCTCGCCGCCTAGACGCAATGCCGTTGCGTTACGGGTCTGGTGGTCTTGGCGTGTGGATCACGACGGCGTCGGTGGCTGTCCGGGTCGGCTGGGGCCAGTGCCGGTGCTCGGCTCTCTTGAGGTGGTAGTTGGAC
>NZ_JBQQCE010000943.1:0-1092 GCF_052245645.1 Streptomyces sp. KR55
GTGACGGGCTCCTCGAAGGTGGCCACGAAGCTGATCGGGCGGGTGGTGCGCAGCGTGACGACGACGGCGTCGGGCAGCGTGTGGTGCCCGAACGTATTGATCTTGCCCGTGGGCAGGGAGGCGATGAAGGCGTGCACGAACGCCTCGACGGCGCGCCGCACGGGGGTGCTGACCGACTGGTCCTCGCGCAGTCCTTCGCCGAGGTTGGCGGCGAGCTGGTGGATGCTGACCGAGGCGTAGCGGTAGAGGGTGGCGGAGTTGAAGTCGACGGTGCCGATCATGCCGGCGCCGCTCTCGGCGTCGGTGTTCTCGTCGTCGACGGCGGTGAAGTAGTCGGACTCGTTCTCCACCTGGTGCACGCTGATGGCGTGGGCGACCTGGCAGGCCGCGTCGACGTTGAAGTCGGTGGAGTCGGCGACCATACGGCCGAACAGGGCGATGTCGACGGAGTGGCCGGTGTCGGCGATCTGCTTGGCGCGTGCCTTGTTGTCCTTGTCCTTCAGGTACGCGGTGATGTCGGCGGCGCCGTCGATGGCCAGCGCGGCCAGGCCGTCGAGCTGCCGGGCGCTGAGGAACAGCAGGTACTTCGACCTGGGCGTCTCGTCGGCAGGCTCCTCGCCCGCCACCTTCGCCTTCGCGCCGCGGGCCTTCCGCTCGGGGACGGCCAGCTTCATGCCGGTGGCCGCCTCGATGACGGCGGCGGCCAGGCGCAGGGCGTCCGCCTCCTCGATCGAGGTGTCGAGCCCGGTGATGCGGGTGGCAAGGAGTTCGGCGACCTTCTTCGTCCGCACGCCCAGTTCCGCCGGGTCGAGCAGCTGTGCGTCCTTGAAGTAGCCGCGGGTGGCGCGCTTCCACGCCTGGCTGGAGACCCGCGCCCGCGGAACCCCGCCGTACACCGCCGACTTCGGCGCGCCGGTGTCGTCTCGGTTGAGGTTGCTGGGCGGCACGGTCTGCAGGGCGTGCACGTCGAGAAAGATGCGGTTCACGAGGCGTCCTTGGAGGTCGTGTCGGAGTCGGACGGGTTGTCGGTGCCGTCGGCGTCGGCGGAACGGTCGCCCTTGGGATCGCGGTAGGCGTGGAAGGAGCGACCCC
>NZ_JBQQCE010000944.1:0-1091 GCF_052245645.1 Streptomyces sp. KR55
CGGTCGACGGCCTCGGTGACGGCGAGGTAGACGCGGTTGAAGACCGCGACCCCGTCCCGCGCCGGAAGGGCCGCGTCCAGCGCGCGCATCCGGGCGACCACCGTGTCGACGGGAGTGGTGAACTGTTCCAACTGCGTCATGGGGGCAGGGTCCCAGTTCTAGGCTTGCCCGAGTGCCGACGGGCCCGACGCTTCCCCGGAACGGGGGAACGCGTCCGTCGCGCGGGGCCGAGAACGGGCCGAAGAGGGGGGAGCAGCACCGTGTCAGGCTTACGTGCCCGGCGCCTGGCCGCTCGCAGGGCCGAGCGCCGTCGCGCCGCCCGGCGGGGCACCATGGTGGCGGCGGCTTCCGTCGTGGTCGCGGTCGGCACGGTCACCGGCGTGCTGACCGCGTGGGACGACGGGGACGGTTCGGACCAGGCGCGGCCGTCGCCGAGCGGGTCCGCCTCGACCCGTCTGGAGCGCCTGCCGGTCGTGCCGTCGTCGCCGGGGACACCTTCTCCCTCGCCGCCTTCGTCTGCATCCGCATCCGCGACCGAGAAGGGGGCGCCCACGCCCTCGCCCAGCCGGACCGAACGGGAGCAGCGGACCGCCACCGTGCACACCCGTCTCTACCGCCACCCCGAGTCCCAGATCCTCAACTGGGTGCGGGCCAACCCCGACGACCCGCGCCGCCCGGTCATCGAGTCCCGTATCGCCGACCAGCCGGCCTCCGTGTGGTTCGCCGACTTCACGCCCGCGACCATCACCTCCCGGGTCGCGGCCGTCACCTCCGGCGCCGCCGAGCAGGGCCGGGTGCCGGTCGTCGTGGTGTACGCCATCCCGGACCGCGACTGCGGCGGCCACTCCCAGGCGGGCGGCGCTCCTCGGCGGCCGCGTCGACCGCCGCCAGATAGCGTTCCGCGAACCGCACGTCCAGCGTGATCGCGGCCCGCGGGTCCGGGAACCGTCCGGCGTCGATGCGCCGGTCGACGGCCTCGGTGACGGCGAGGTAGACGCGGTTGAAGACCGCGACCCCGTCCCGCGCCGGAAGGGCCGCGTCCAGCGCGCGCATCCGGGCGACCACCGTGTCGACGGGAGTGGTGAACTGTT
>NZ_JBQQCE010000945.1:0-1077 GCF_052245645.1 Streptomyces sp. KR55
GTCACGACGGACAGGCCCGCCTCCTTGGCATACGCCAGCGTGTCCACGACTTCGCGCGGATGCCGGGGCAGCGCGAAGCAGAGCAGCGCCGAGGCGCCGGCCCGTACGGCTCCGTCGATCCGGTCGTGGATCATCGTGCCGCCTTCGTGGAGCAGCCGTACGTCCGGGTGGACCTTGGCGGCGAAGTAGGCGAAGCCGTACGCCTGGGAGGCCGCCGCTCTGAGGCCGAGCACCGGCAGCGGGCGGGAGGCGGCCAGCAGCCGGCCCGCCTCCTGCACCGGCCGCGGATCGGCGAGCAGTTCCGCGAGGTGCTTCAGGTTCTCGATCTCGGCCTCGACGGCCTGCTGGTACTCGTTGTACGAAGCCGAGTCCGCGCTCTGTTCGGCGGGCGCGACCTCGCGCAGGTGCTTGCGCAGGGCCGGGTAGCCGTCGAAGCCGAGGGCGACCGCGAAGCGGGTGACGGACGGCTGGCTGACCCCGGCGAGTTCGGCGAGCTCGACGCTGGACAGGAACGGCACGTCGGCGGCCCGCCGCACCATGCTGTGCGCGATGCGCCGCTGGGTCGGCGTGAGCCGGTGCCCCTCGAAGAGCGCCTGCAGCCGCGCGGCAGGGCTGTCGGTACGCCCCTCGGTACGGCTCTCGGTACCGCTCATGACGTGCTCCCCCTCCAGATGTCCGTGAACCGGTCGAGCAGTTCGGACGCCACCGTCACGTCGTGCGTGAGCGGCCGGTCGGCCGGGTCCGCGTCCAGCACCGACTCGGCGAGCTCCAGCGCCCGGCCCGCCGGAAGCTCCGGCTCGGGGTGGAGGTCGCGTTGCCGCAACGCCCGTACGGCGGCGACGAGTTCGCAGCCGACGACGAGACGGTACGCGCCGCACGCGCGCAGTGTCTGCCGTGCGGCGAGCGAGGCGAAACTGGCCTGTTCCTCGACGCCTCGGGAGAGTACAGCGTGGCCGAGCGACGCGGGCGCGGAGAACGCGCGCAGATCGCCGAGGGCGGCGCCGGCGGCGTACTCGAGGATCATCACGCCGGAGGAGGCGGGCTCGTGGTCGGCGAGGAAGGGGCGCAGGCGGGTGT
>NZ_JBQQCE010000946.1:0-1061 GCF_052245645.1 Streptomyces sp. KR55
TGTATTGCCCTGAGAGGTTAGGAACGCGGCTGGCGGGTGGCTGGCCCTTGAGCGCGGTGTGTCCGCGGTGGTGATTGTAGGTGTGCAGCCAGCCGGGGAAGGCGTCGCGTCGTTCCTGTTCTGATCGGTAGGGGCGGGCGTAGGCCCACTCATCGAGCAGGGTGCGGTTGAAGCGTTCGACCTTGCCGTTGGTCTGTGGCCGGTAGGGCCGGGTGCGCTTGTGGGTGATCCCGGCGTCGGCGAGTGCGTCGCGCCAGTCGCGTGAGCGGTAGCAGGAGCCGTTGTCGGTCAGAACCCGCTCGACGGTGATCCCGGCCTGGGCGAAGAACGCCTGGGCGCGGGTCCAGAAGCCGGTGGCGGTCTCCTTCTTCTCGTCTGTGTGGATCTCGCTGTAGGCCAGGCGGGAGTGGTCGTCGACGGCGGTGTGCAGGTAGCTGTAGCCGGCGCCGGAGCGGGTCTTGCGGCCTGCCTGGCGGCCGAGCGCCTTGTGGCCACCGCCGTCGGGGATGTTGCCGAGCTTCTTGATGTCGACATGCACCAACTCGCCTGGCCGGGCACGTTCGTAGCGGCGTATGACGCGGCCGGTGGCCCGGTCCAGGTGTGTGAGGCGGGCCAGGCGGTAGCGGGTCAGGACGCGGTGCACGGTGGAGGGCACCAGCCGCAGCAGGTGTGCGATGCGGGCCGGTCCCCAGCGGCGCAGGACGCGGACCTTGATGATCCGGCGTTCGGTGCGGGTCGGGGTGCGGCGCGGGCTGGTGTGTGGACGGCTGGAGAGATCGCTCATCCCGGCCTCACCGTGGGATAACGGTCGGCCCACCGCTGAGCTGTGGTCGCAGAGACCTGGAAGCGTTCGGCGGCCCGGCGCAGGGTCCAGCCGTCCTCGACCACGCAGCGGGCAAGGCGCAGACGTCCGGTCTCTGTCAGGGGTGCATTACGGTGGGGCACGAGGGCCTCTCTGGTCGCCGGTGCAGATGTCGCAATCCACACCAGGCCAGAAGGCCCTCACCCATTTCAAGATCCCTCAGCCGAGACCTGCGTCACCAACCTCCGTGGACAGAACA
>NZ_JBQQCE010000947.1:0-1053 GCF_052245645.1 Streptomyces sp. KR55
TCGTCGAAGCCGGCAGCGTACTGCTCCAATGGGCCCGGAGCCGGCGGACACGGACGACGAGCAGTCATCACACCCACCCCTACTCGGCCTTCTACTGCGACCACTGACCCACGTCAACAAACCACCGGTAAGAGCCAATCCCCACATCTAGTGGTTGGATAGCAATAGGAGCCCAGAAGATGTGGTCCCCCGGTCATGCGACCCGGTGAACACACTTATGCTTGGGCCTAGTTCCTCCCCAGAGGTCCCACCGAGCCGTTCGCCTCGGTGGGAGGAGAACTCCTGAGCCACCCTCAGGATTCCCTACTGGGACCGAAGGGAGGGATGCAGATGACCGAGGAGTCCCCTCCTTGTGGTCACTGCGCTCAGTGCGAGAGCCGTCGCGCGAAGCGGCAGGCGCTCATCGACTGGACGCCAGTGATCTTTGCGGTCATTTGGGAAGTGGTGCAGTCCTTCTGGTTCTAGCCAGAAGCGAGGCACGGCCGGTGGTCTCGCTCACGCAGTGAGCCCGACCGCGTGATGGACGGCCGGGCCCGTGACTGCGGCATCCTCGTGCTGGCCGCAGTGGAGTTGGCGGAGATCGCATTGCGGGGGCGTGGTCTCACCGATCGCCCGTGGAGGGGTTGAGCTCTCCGCCGATCCGGGAGGGTTGAAGTCGGTGGCGCCCGGCGTGGTGTGGAGGGTTTCTGTGGGCCCGGTGACTTTGGGCCGGTTGGAGTCGTAGTCGGTGTCGTGTTCTGCTTCTGCGTCCGGATGGGGAGAGGGCGGCGTCTTTGCGTGCCGTGACGTTCTCGTACTGGCGGATGAGCTCGGCTACGTGTGTTGTGTGTTCTGCGGATCCCTCGTTGAGTTGTTGTTGTGCTCTGAGCAGTTCGCCGTGGATGGTTGCGTATGAGCCGCACAGTTTGATGGTCTCTTCGGTCCGGTCGCTCAGCCCGGTGACGTGTGGGGCAGCGATGGCGAGTGCGGAGACGCCTGTGAGTACGGAGAGGACCACCTGCGCGGTGAGCGGCGGGGCATGGGAGATGAGGGGCCACGCCATGAGGCCTGTGC
>NZ_JBQQCE010000948.1:0-1050 GCF_052245645.1 Streptomyces sp. KR55
CGGTGCCGCTCCGACTCGGCGATCGCCTCGCCGAGCAGTTCGGCCTGACGGGCGCCGGTGATCCCCGCCCGGGGGGTGGCCTGGTAGCCGCCGAAGTGGGCCACGGGGCTCCACTCGGGGCTGACGGGAGGCAGTTCCTCGTCGAGGCCCTCGTACTCGGCGGCGGCGTACACGATCCGGCCGCCGGTGACCGTCAGCAGGGACTCGATGTGGGCGATGTCCGGCTCCGCGACCGTGAAGTAGTCGTCCGACAGGACCGCCAGGTCGGCGTAGCAGCCGGGGCGCAGGACGCCCTTGACGTCCTCCTCGCCGGTCAGCGCGGCGCCCGCGCGGGTGAACATCGCCAGTGCGGTCTGCCGGTCGACACGGTTCTCCGGCGGACGGAGGGCGAGATCGCCGGCGGTGCGGCCGCTGACCAGCCAGTGCAGGGCCACCCAGGGGTTGTACGTGGAGACCCGGGTGGCGTCCGTGCCGCCGCCGACGGTCAGCCCGCGCTCCAGCATGGCCCGGACCGGCGGGGCGTCCGCGGCGGCGCCGGGTCCGTAGCGGCGCAGGAACGCCTCGCCCTGGAAGGACAGCCGGTTCTGCACGGACATCGCCCCGCCGAGGGCGGCGATACGGTCGAGGCTGTCCGCGGACACGGTCTCCGCATGGTCGAAGAGCCAGCGGTTTCCGGCCGGGAAAAGCCCTTCCGCGGCCAGTTTCTCGAAGACCGCGAGATCGCGGCGAATGGTCTCGTCATATGTGGCGTGCAGCCGGAATCCCCAGCCGTTCTCCATGAGGAGGCGCACCGCCTTCTCGAACTCCGCCTCGTAGTCGGGGGTGAGTTCCGGACGGGGCTGCGTGAAGTTCTCGAAATCCGCTGCCGCCCAGGTGAGGTTCTCGCCCGCGCCGTTGAGCCGTAGCCATGCGTCCCCGTCCTCGGGGCGGGCCATTTCGATCCAGCGGGCGAGGTCGTCGATCTCCTGGCCGGGCGTCTGCGGGAAAAGGTGATAGGCGATACGCAGCGACAGCCGGCCGGCCTCGGCCAGTTCGATGACGGTGCTGTAG
>NZ_JBQQCE010000095.1:0-25602 GCF_052245645.1 Streptomyces sp. KR55
AGACGCCGGCGAGTTCCTTGAAGCCCTTGGTGGAGAAGCGGAAGCCCTCGACCGTGGGGGGCTTGCCACCGCCGGGGTAGAGCGCGAAGTCGGTACCGGTGGCGACGATCAGCGGTGCGTCGGCCGTGTCGGCGGCGGCGGTACGGGTGAGGTGGGAGCCGATGCTGGTGGGGCCGGCCGTGTAGGTGGTGAACAGATCGACGAGCTCAGGGCTTTCATTGACGGCCATGGAAGTTCCTTCTTGTGGAGCTGAGGATCAGTGGGACGGGGTTTTAGAGGGTGAAGCGGTAGAGCACGGTGCGGGCGGCGAAGCGCACGTCGGCGGTGAGGCTGTGGGAGACCGCGATCAGCAGCCCTTCCTCGTCGTCGTGGATGACGGCGACGTCGGTGGCGCCCGTGGTGGGAAAGGTCTCCGTGCGCACCAGCTGCCCGTCGCGCCACTGGTAGATCTCGGAGTCGAGGTCGGTGGTCGGGTCTGCCGGAGTGCCCAGGACGAAGTTCACCCGCACGACGTACAGCGTCCCGTCCGGGCTCGGCACGACGGCGAATTCGCGCGCTCCCTGCCCGGGCAGCGTCTGATGGACGACGAAGCGCGAGCCGTCCCAGCGCAGCAGCTGCGACTCGCTCTGCAGCCGGGCCACCAGCAGGAAGAAGTCGCCGTCAACGGTGAAGTGCACGAACGCGCGGCCGTGCCGGTCGGCCAGCTCCTGGTGGGGCTGGAACTTCTCACCGTCAAAGCGGTAGAGCACCGACGGACCGACGTGCTCCGCGTGCGCCAGGAAGTAGTGACCGTCGACTGCGAAGGCATGCCAGTTGTACGCCCACCGGGAGTCGATGTCCTGGAAGTGGACGAAGCGTTCACCGTCCCAGACGAATATCCGGGAGGGCAGGTTGTCGTCCTCCTGTCCGGGGACGATGACTCCCTGGGCCAGGGCAAGGAAGTGACGGTCCTCGATCGTGAAGTGCTTCCACTGCTTGGCGGCGAAGCTGTCGAAGGACTGGAACTCGACGAAGGAGCTGCCGTCCCATTCCAGGACACGTGACGTGGCGGCGAACTGATAAGGGCCCTTACCGGTGCGGATGCTGGCCACTGCGAGGAAGGCGCGGTCGCCGATGCGGAAGAACTCCGCGTCCTCACCGCCCGGCAACGACACGCGCTGGAACGGCTCGTACCCCTGCTCGCCACGCTTGAACAGCAGCAGATCGGTGTCACTGTCTCCCCCGTTCATGTCCACCGGGGTGCCTGGCACGTCGTAGGCGAGCTGGGGAATGGCGAGCAGATGCAGGCCGTCCAGGTCGAAGGGCTCCACGCCCCGGGCGCCCGAGGTGGGGATGGACTGGAACTCGGTGAGGTGTGTGCTGGGCATGGTTGTCGGGCCTCTCCGCCGGAGTACGGGTGGTGGGTGCATTGACCGGGGCACGGTCCGTGTCGACGTGTCGCTCCCGGGGCTGCCGTGGGCCGGGTCAACCGGGAAGGTCTGCCGACGGCAGGGCGAAGTTGTTGTCGAAGACGTGGTCGGGGTCGTAGCGCGACTTGAGGAGCACGAGCCGGTCCAGCACCGCCCCGGGGAAGGCGTCCTGCAACTGCTGTCGTCCGGTGCCCGTTTCGAAGCTCAGGTAGAGCCCCTTCAGGTGCGGGTGAAGCCGTTCCCAGTGCCGGTCCAGGTTCCTGCGTCCCGCCGGCACGGTGGCGGCCATCAGCGAGAAGTTCTGCGTGCGGTGCGCGTAGGCCGTCGCGGTCGAGGGCGTGTCGTTGACCGCTCCGCCGACGGACCGCAGCTGCACCATGGGCGCCCTTCCGGTCACCAGTACCGACGCGATGGCCGCGGCGGCGGGCTCGGTGAGGTGCTCCAGCAGCCCGGAGCGCGACACCGTGAGCGGCTGCTGCGCGTACTGCGCTGCGTGCGTGGCTGGCAGCAGCTGGTGGTACGGAGTGACGAAGGCCTGGTTCCGCAGCACGGGTCCGGCGGACAGCACGGGTGCGAGCGCCTCGCGCGCCGTCTCGGTGTCCGCCCCCGCGTGCACGGTCATCGCCTGGGCGACGGGCTGTCCACCGGGGCCCGCCATGAGAGTCAGGAAGCTGGTGACCGTTCGGGGTGCCGCCTCCACGGCGGCCCCCCACCGGGTCAGGAACGCGGCTGTGTCCCCGGCGTCGAACGTGGTGACCGCGGCGATCACGTCGCCCACCGGCTTCGCCTGGAACTCGAACGCCGTCGCGACCCCGAAGTTGGCTCCCGCGCCGCGTACCGCCCAGAACAGATCCGGGTCGTGTTCGGCGTCGGTCCGCACGAGGGAGCCGTCCGCCAGGACGAGTTCGGCGGCGCGCATGTGGTCGATGGTCAGGCCGTGCAGGCGGGACATGAGGCCGATACCGCCGGTGGTGGCCAGCCCACCGACTCCGACGTCCCCGGTGTCTCCGGAGGACAGGGCCAGACCGTGGGGCGCGAGCTGGGCGGCGACGTCTCCCCAGCGTGCTCCCGCTTCCACGCGTACCAGCCCGGATCGGGCGTCGAGCACCTGCACGGCGCTCAGTTCGGAGAGGTCGAGGACGATGCCGCCGTCGTTGGTGGAGCGGCCGCTGATGCCGTGGCCGCCGCTGCGCACGGTCAGGGGAAGCTGTGCGGTGCGGGCGTGGGCCAGGGCGGCTGCGATGTCCTCGTGATCGCGGACGCGTATCACGGCGGCCGGTGATCCGGTGCGGGTGTAGGTGTGCCGCACGGTGTCGTAGTCGCTGTCGCCCGGCCGGATCGCGACCGCGGCGAGACTGTCGGGGAGGGGCAGCCGAGAGGCCGGCGGTGAGCTGTCGATGGTGTGCATGGATGCCTCCGCGGTCTCCGTACGGGGACGGGGATCCGCACGTGTCCTTGTACTGGGGCGGGGGTCCTACTGGGGTGGCGTGGTCCGCACGCCATGGGCGCGGGTGATCAGGTACTGCAGCGAGGCGTCGGCGTACGGGCCGCTGCGGGCGATGAGCCGGCCCGCGTGCCTGCCGAGGTCCTCGGCGCTGAACCAGCCGGGGTTGTCCGCGCCGATCGCGGCCCGTGGACGGGTACGGATGGGGCCGATGATGAGCTCGTACACGCGGGGGCCCGCACCGTTCAGTTCCGCGTCCAGTGAGCGCACCAGCGACTTCTTCGCCGCGTTGGTGGCTCCCACGAGGGCGGCGAACGGATAGGGGATGTCCGCGCTGAAACCGCTCAGGTGCACCAGCGCTCCCTCTCGGGACAGCAGGGGGGTGAGCGCACGCAGCGCGTGGAAAAGGCTCGTCAGGTTGGAGGCGATCATTTCCTCCCACTCACGGTCGGAGATGTCGAGGATGCCGGTGCGCTCCGGGCTGCCCCAGTCGCCGATCGAGACGACGGCGCCGTCGAGCGCGCCGTAGGGCGACAGCTGTGCGCGCACCTTCTCGCTGTTGGCATCGCCGACATTGACCGTCCGGGTGATCAGGGTGCCGGGCCCGGCTTCCTTTGCGTAGTCGGCGAGACCGGCCAGTCGTTCCTCGCTGCGACCGGTGGCCACGACGGTGGCTCCCTGGCGAAGCAGCGCGAGGGTCATTCCCTCGCCGATGCCACCGGTCGCGCCCGCCACCAGAACGGTCCGCCCGGACAGCAGCCGGTCCTCCTGTATGTCGCTCATGAGGCGCTCTCCTCTCTGCGTGGCGGGCCGAGACCCGCTATGGGGTGGGTATGGATGGGTGCGGTGACTGGCCGGTACTCGCGGGTGCTCGCGTCGACAGCCTCAGGCGGCCGTGGCGGCGCGCTTGCCCAGTTCGACGGCGTTGCCGAAGGAGAGGGCGCTCATGGCCATGGCCGGGACGTTCTCCTGCATCAGGCGCATGCGGTGCGGGGCGTCGTGGAACTTGGGGTCGAGCTGGAACTCGGCGGCCAGGGAGAACCAGGTCACCGGGACGACGCCGGCCTGGACCATGCGCTGCACCGCCGCGTTGTGGGCCTCGAGCGAGGGGCTGGCGGAGGCGTCGACCGCCACGTGCACGCGGTAGCCCTCGCGCAGGCCGCCCAGCACGGTCTGCAGCACGCACCCGTCGGTGGCGATGCCGCCGATCACCAGGTTCTTCCGGCCCTCCGCCCGGACCGCCTCGGCGAACGACTCGTCCAGGAAGGAGTTGAAGTCGACCGCGCGCTCGATGACCGGCTGGTCACCGATGGCCTCCAGCAGCTCCGGGTACAGCGGGCCGGACGGCTTGCTGGACTGGCCGTTGGTCACCACCAGGCCGCTCTCGTACCACTTCGCCGTCTTCGCCAGGCCCACGACGTTGTTGATGTGCTCCGCCAGGTCATGGGAGCGCAGCAGGTTCGCGAAACCGACGGCGTAGTCGACGAGGACGACGGTGGTGTTGGCCGGGGTGAGGGGCTCAGGTGCCATGACTGGCCTTCTTTCTCTTGTGGTGAACGGCAGCGACGGTTCGGCCGCCGAGCAGACCGAGCGAGACGACTCGCTGGTGACCGCTTGGTCATTAGTGAAGGTAGCCCCTCGGGGTCCTAATGTCCAGGTGGTCACTTAAAAAGTTTCACCAGCTCGGAGTAAATGGGGTGAATTCGTGCAACTAGGCGCCCTTGGCTCTCGCGCCTAATGACCAATGGGTCAGCACGTTAGTAACCTTGTGTACACTTACGAGATGGACACGCCACCCACGAACCTCGCCGACCAGGACGCCACTCCGGCCAAGAAGCGCAGGCGGGACCCGGAAGCAAGCAGGGCCGCGATCCTCGAAGCCGCCCGGGCCGCCTTCGCCGAGCGCGGCTACACCAAGACGACCGTCCGCGACGTCGCACGCCGGGCCGGAGTGACCCACGGCCTGGTCCTGCGGCACTTCACATCCAAAGAACAGCTGTTCCTCGCCGCGGTTCCCAGCCCCCGCACGCTCATGGCGGAAGTGGCCGGCGACCCCAAGACCTTGCCGACGCGCATCGCCCGGTCCTACGTCCGGCGCATGACCGAGAGCGGAGGCAGCGACCCCTTCGTGGCCATGCTGCGTGCGGTGGCCTCGGAGGAGGAGACCGCCAAACGGTTGTTCACCGCGATGCAGCAGGACAGTCTGGAGATGTACCGGCAGGTGATTCCGGGTCCAGAACTGGAGGAGCGTGTGGCGTCTGTGGGCGCCTATCTCATCGGGGTGACGTTCTCCCGGTACGTCTTCAGGAGCGGACCGCTGGCCGAGATGTCGGACGAACAGCTCGTCCGGCATCTCGTCCCCAACCTGCGCAGCATTCTGCTGGACTGATGGGGACCGACTGAGCACCTTCGCCGCCAGAGCGTCTCTTGTGGCTGGCTCCGGCCGACCCTTGTTGTCCTGTCGCCTTGGCGAGGCGAGCGCGAAGGGCCGTCGACGTTGTGGTCAGTGGTCCTCGAGCGGGTCGGCCACCAGTCCGTCCCAGTCGAGACCGGTGAGTTCCTCGCCGGGCGGGACCAGGTCGTATGTCTCGAAAAGCCAGTCCTCCACCCGGTGCAGGTCCAGTTCGAATAGCACCCGCATGCCGCAGCGCTCCAGGCGCAGGCGCAGCATCGGCCGACCTCTGCTGATCCTCGGCCAGACCCGCACGTCCCCGATCCCCGTCGGCGCCAGCAGGCCGTCGTGGAGAAGGTCACGGCCGATCCGCCAGGTGATGGGAGGCCCACCTTCCGGGTGGAAGGTGACCGAGACGACGAGGGGATCACCGCGGTCGAAACGGAACTCCACCCGGAGCGGAATCCTGTAGGAGTCCCAAACGATCCGGAAGATCCGCAGTGACAGGGGGGCTATCTCGTTCGGCTTCGGCCCTGGGGCGCGGGGGGCGGGTTGGTTCTCCGTCATGAGCTCGACTTTCTGGTGCGGTTTCTTGCACGGCATGCTTCCTGCGGTACCACCGCCCTCTGGGGGACACGCCCCCGACGCATCGCTCATCTGGCCGTGAGTCGCGCCCAGTTAACGCGGCGCGCTCCGAGTCAAGCGGTGTGAAGGGCGGTGTGCAGGGCACCGGCGGCCATCGTGATGGCGGCCTCGGCGGCGTGGGTCTCGCGCAGGGCGTTGAGCATGACGAAGTCGTGGATGATGCCCTGGAAGCGGACGGCGGTGACCGGGACGCCGGCCTCGCGCAGCTTATTGGCGTATGCCTCGCCCTCGTCGCGCAGCACGTCGGCCTCGCCGGTGATGACCAGGGCCGGCGGCAGTCCGGTGAGCTGCTCGGTGGTGGCGCGCAGCGGGGACGCGGTGATCTGGGCGCGCTCGGCCTCGTCCGTCGTGTACTGGTCCCAGAACCACTGCATGGCGTCGCGGCGCAGGAAGTACCCCGTGGCGAACTGGTGGTAGGAGCCGGTGTCGAAGCTCGCGTCGGTGACCGGATAGAACAGCATCTGCTGCACCAGCGGGACATCACCGCGTTCCTTGGCCATCAGGGTCAGCGCGGCGGTCATGTTGCCGCCGACGGAGTCTCCGGCTACGGCCAGGCGGGAACCGTCCAGTCCCTTGGACGCGCCCTGCTGCACGACCCACTGCGCGACCGCGTAGTTCTGCTCGATGGCGACCGGGTAACGGGCCTCGGGGGAGAGGTCGTACTCGGGAAAAACGACCGCGGCGTTCGCGCCGACGGCGAGTTCGCGCACCAGGCGGTCGTGCGTGTGGGCGTTGCCGAACACCCAGCCCGCACCGTGGATGTAGAGGATCACCGGCAGCGTCCCCTCGACGCCGGCGGGCCTGACGATGCGCGCCCGGACACTGCCCGTCGGCCCGCCCGGGACGGTGACCCACTCCTCGTCGATCGCGGGCTTGTCGATCTCGCCGGACTGCACCTCGTCGACCGCCTTGCGGCCCTCAACCGGACCGAGATCGAACAGGTACGGCGGATTGGCGGTCGCCTCCGCGAAGGCAGCTGCAGCGGGCTCCAGGACCGGCTGAACCGGCTCGACGGCATCGGACATGTCAATCTCCTGGGGTTGGGTTGGTACACCGGCCCTTGCGGCGACATGACACGGATCATGCGCAGATCCCCCGGTGTGCGTTGATCGTCACGCTAAGACCTCTGCCTGGGCGGTGATTGATGGCGAGCGCACCGCTGCTTGTTCTTCAGCGAACGGCAGGTGTCGCCGACCGTCACCCGCCGTTGAGCGGTTCTGCTCCGCGGACCAGCCGTCCGTCCCCGGCCGCGAGACGGTCGGCGCATGTACTCCTGCCGGCGTCTTTTACAGGACGACCACTGGATCATGGGGGGCGCGACGTTCCACCGGCTGCACCTGCTGCTGGACAAGCACGCGGCAGAGCAGAACTCGTCGGCACGCTCAGTGGGTTCAGGTTCCGGACGACGTCGCGGTCGGTGATCCGGCACGCCTCCGAGGTCACGCCGATCCGGGGCGGCACAGCTCACAGCTGCTGTTTACCCAGAGGCCGCCGCGCAGGTGCGCGGCCGGTCGAGGCGGGAGCCGGCGGGGGCCCGTCATGCCCCCAGCACGTCGCCGGGAGCTGTATGCCCTGCTGGCGTGGCTCTTTTCCGCCCCCTCAGCGAGCAGGGGCGGCAGCGTGCGCCGCCTGCCATTGGCTCGGGGACATGCCATAGGCGGCCCGGAACGCCCGGGTGAAATGGGCGGGATGGGGGAATCCCCAACGCTGTGCGATCGCCGACACGCTGGGAGCGGATCGCCCGCCGCGGTGGAGTTCCTCGCGGCATTTCTCCAGGCGACGCTGCTTGATCCAGCGGCTCACGGTCGTGGCTTCGCCTTGGAACAGTTTGTGCAGGTAGCGCACGGAGATCTGGTGGGCGCTCGCGATCGCCCCCGGTGTCAGGTCAGGGTCGGCGAGGTGCTCTTCGATGAACGTTTTGATCCGCAGGAGCAGCGCATGGGAAGCATCGGGTTCGGCGCTCCCGTCCCCGTCATGGCCGAGCTGCCCGGCGAAGAGACTCGCGAGGAGGTTCATGGCGTGGCCCGCGAGCCGCTCGCCCACCTCGGGTCCGCAGTCCGCCGCTTGAGTGGCGAGCCCGGAAAGGAAGCACGAGACCAGCGCGCCCAGCCCCTGGTCTCCGCGGACGGTCGTCCAGGTGATCCGTCTCAGTTCGGCGCTGTTCAGCCCCAAGGCATGGCGCGGGACGACAAAGCACACGGTTTGTCCTTCGGACCGCAACCGGCATGGACGGGCGGGCTCGAAGACCGTGAAGTCTCCCGCCCGCAGGACCGCTTCCCTTCCGTCCTGGGTGAGCGTCCCCGGCCCGCCGCACTGAAGGGCGATGGCCAGGTGTTTCTCCCGGCCACCCGCCGTCAGGCTCGGCCCGCCGACCGGCTGGTCCGCCTCGCCGTCCACCGTGAAGATCTCCACATAGGCGAGGTGGCGGGTCGTCGCGCCGTTGCCGGGCACACTGGTCAAGACATCCATGGTTCGCCCTGTGCTGGCTCACAGACGGCGCATGTGCCCGTCTCTACGTTGCAGTTCCTTGCTCCGGCAGGTCAGGCAGCGGCCACCCCGGGGCAGGCAGGCTGCTGCGTTCCTGCCACTCGCGCGGCGACATCCCGTAGGCCGCGCGGAACGCCCGACTGAAGTGGGCCAGGTCGGTGAAACCCCAGCGCCGTGCGACCGAGCTCACCGTGGGGGTGCGGGGGCCACGGGGGTCCAGCTCGCGGCGGCACTCCTCGAGCCTGCGCCGCAGGACCCACCGGCTCACGGTCATGCCTTCGCCTTCGAAGAGCTTGTGCAGATAGCGCGTGGAGATGCCGTGCGCCCGGGCGATCGACTCGGGCGACAGGCCGGGATGGGCCAGGTTGCGGTTGATGAAGAACCGGATCCGCAGAAGCAGGGCGCGCTGGGCGGTCTCGGCGTCGATCCTGTCGTGACCGAGTCGTTCTGCACACAGCGTGGCCAGCAGGTCGGTCACGTTGCGTGCGAGCTGTTCGCCGACCTCCGCGGTGTGCGATGCGGCGGTGTCGGCGAGGCGCGACAGGAACGGCGACAGGAGCCGACCCAGTCCCTCGTCACCAGGGATGATCCCTCCGGTGAGGCCGTGCAGATCGGAATCCGGCACGAGCAGGGCAGGCCGCGGCAGCATGACCGACACGATCTCGACCGGATCCGTATACACCGATGCATACGGGCCGTACGAGGTCAGGATGACCATATCGCCCGGTCGCATTGCGCCGGTCTCCCTGCCGTCCTGTGCGAGCATCCTCGGTGCTCCACGGCGATGCAGGCCGACGGTCACGTATTCCTCGGGATCATGCGAGAGCAGGCGGCGGGTGCGGCTGACATGAGCCGGACCGGACAGCACCCTGTTTATTCGCAGAGGACCGAGCTGGTCGGTGGTGATGGAGGCCGAAAACGGTCCCGGCCCTTCGAGAAAGGTCATGTCGTGGCGGAAGTGTGTCTGCATCACGGCGTCGGCGAAGAAGGCGTGCCGGTCGTGTGGCGGTACCTGTTCTGTGGAAACGATGACGGTCATGGTGACTCCGGTGAAACCTTTCTGCCATGCAGTGTCTGCGGTCATTGCCACCTGCACCGGTGCGGGCACGTACTCCGCATCTGCGGAGTCACCGCCTGACCGACTGCGGGGTGATGCGCACGAGGCCGCCCTGTCCGCTGGTCGCCCATATCGCGATGGGGCTGCGCGGTGCGCGACGGCCGACCGGATCGTCCCGGACGACCCCACCGTCGCCGTTTGTATCGGGAGGATCGGCTGCCTGGCTGACCCACTTCCGACCTCGGTCGCTCGCTTGCTGAGGAAGGCGAGCAGCGTCTCGTTGGCCTTTTCGGTGTTGTTCAGGCGATGTTGTACGGGCTGCCTCAACAGGGATCAGGCGGGCTTCCTTCATCAGCACGGGCCCGTACGCGGTCGCGTGGAGGGGCAGGACACGGTTGGCCCTGGCCGTAAGCGTGGACGTATGTAGCGATATCAGCACGTTTGTCTGTGCTGATCCGGACGTGGGGCATGGCTGGCTCCGGTTACGTCGGTGTGGCCGACCAACGCCTGCACATCGGGTGGTCGGCACGCCTGAGTTTCCGGTGCCCGAGGCCGCGAGACATCTGTCAAATGACAGCGGTCGGCGTCACAGGTGGGCGCGAATGGCTGCTGAGAGGCGGTACGGGAGACTCCGGCCTCACGGGCGACTCCGGCGCTCGTCACCCTCCCCCGCGTGTGCCGCTCCTCATCAAGAAGCCCCCGTCCGTCCCTTGCCTACGCACCGGCCCGCGCTTACCTTTGCCCCTACTCACACGTGTCCATACCACGTGTGAGTACCTGTGTCAGCGCTTTTTCGAGACGCCTCTCGCCGCATCCCCGTTCGCGTCTCCCAGCACGAAGGCGGTCGCATGACCACCACCCCTCCCCGCCCCGACCCCGCTCCTCCGTACACGGAGCAACGCCCCCCGCCAGAGCGCACCGCCCGCTCCTGGGTCGTCACCACGATGGCCCTGGCGCAACTGGGACTCTTCCTGGCCCTGCTCACCCCGGTCTTCTCCAGCCTGGCCATCAAGGTGCAGGACATCGTCCCCAAAGACGACGAGGTCTCCGCGCTCGGCCTGGTCAGCAGCCTCGGCGCACTGGCCGCGTTCCTCGCCAACCCGGTCTTCGGCCGGATCAGCGACCGGACGAAAGGCCGGTTCGGCCGGCGCCGGCCATGGCTGGTGATCGGCGCCCTGGGACTGACCGTCGGCCTCGCCGTCATCGCCACCGCGCAGAGTCTGGCAGTCGTCGCCGTTGCCTGGTTCCTGAGCCAGATGTTCGCCAACGCCGCCCTGGCCGCGTTCACCGCGTCGGTCGCCGACCAGATACCGGTCTTCCAGCGGGGCAAGGTCGCCGGCCTGATCGGCGTCATGCAGAACCTGGCCATCCTCGGCGCCGCCTACGCGGCGAGGGTCCTCGGCACGGACATGCTCCTGCTGTTCATGGTTCCGGCAGCGGTCGGGCTCGTCCTGGTCGTGCTGTACGTGATCGTCCTGCCCGACAAGCCGCTGCCGCAGCGTCCGCCGTCCGGAGGCGGCCTTCGTACGGTGCTCAGGACGTTCTGGGTGAACCCCCGCAAGCACCCGGACTTCGCCTGGGCCTTCGTCTCCCGCTTCATGGTGATCCTGGCGATGTTCATGTTCACCACCTTCCGACTGCTGTTCCTCCAGGACCAGCTGGGTCTGTCGGACGACCGGGCGGTGTCCGTCATGGCCACCGGCGTGCTGGTCTACACCGTGGTCCTGATGGCTGCCGGCCAGCTGGCCGGATGGCTGTCCGACCGCTTGCGGCGCCGCAAGGTCTTCGTCGGGTTCTCGGCGCTCGTCTTCGGCATCGGCACGGCCATGTTGATCACGACTCACTCCGCAGCCGGCTTCTACGCCGCCGAAGCAGTCCTCGGCCTCGGCTTCGGCGTCTACGCGGGCGTGGACCTCGCCCTCGTCCTCGACGTCCTGCCCGATCCGGAGGACTCGGCCAAGGACCTGGGCGTGTTCAACATCGCCAATGCCGCACCGCAGTCCATCGCTCCAGCCATCGGCGCGCTGCTGGTCAACACCGCGGGCGGCCGCGAATACCACCTGCTGCTCGGCGTCGCCGCCGCGGTTTGTGTGGTCGGCGCCCTGGCCGTCATCCCCATCAGGAAGGTGCGCTGATCCGTGTCCACGGGTCATCCCACGCCGCCCGGACCACCACCAACGTCAGATGCTCACCGGCGCCGACGCCTGGTCGCCGCGACCTGACAGCGGTTGGTGTCAGAGACCGGTGGGAATGGCTGCGGGGTCGCGGTTGAAGGCCTCCCGGGCGATCTCCACGCGGCTGCGCAAGCCGAGCTTGGCGAGGATGTGGGAGATGTGCGTCTGTGTGGTGCGCCGGGTGAGGAACATGCTCTGTGCGATGTCGGAGGTGGAGCTGCCGGCCGCGACCAGGAGGGCGATCTTGTGCTCGGTCGGGGTCAGGGCGTCCCAGCCATGCGCGGGCCGCTTGGTCCGGGCGCCGCGCACGCCGCTGCGGATTCCGTACCGGCGCAGCCGCGCCTCGGCACGGCGGATGTCCCAGACCGCGCCGAATCCGCCGTAGAGGTCGAGCGCTTCGCCGATCAGGCGCTTGGACTCGCCCGTGTTCCCGTGTTCGACGAGGACGACGGCCAGGTCCTCCAACGTTCCCGCCAGCTCCACCGGCACGCCGACGGCCCGGTAGTGCTCCATCGCCGACCGCAGCGGCGCCGGATCGCGCTCGTAGAGTCCTGTGCACCAGTCGGCGGCGGCCGTGGCCCGGGCCGGGACCTGCTCGGTGGCTGCCTCGGCCCGGCAGGCAGCCAGCGCGGCCGCGGCGGCGGAGTCGTCGTCCACGGCGAGTGCCAGGCGGACAACCGTGGGCAGCCACTGGTGGATCAGCGTCATCTCGCCCGGCTCCCGGGTGAGGAGACCGCCGAGGTGCGAGAGGGCCAGGTGCGGGTCCCCCTTCTGCTCGGCGGAGAGCGCCCGCGCGAACAGCAGGAAGTCGGTGTTCTCCCGATCGGCGAGCGTGACCGGTGGCTGACGCAGCCCGGCCCGCAGGTGCCCCTCGGCCGCGGCGCGATCGTCCCGGCGGACGGCGATGAGGGCGGCCAAGCCGTGCCACAGCCACATGGGGCCGCGCTCGCGCAGACCCCGGTAGGTCATCGCGGAGACGCTCTGGTCGACCGATTCGAGCTCCGCCAGCGTGTCGTCCCACTGGCCCAGCCAGTAGGTGAGGACTGCGGCGGTGACGCTGAACCTGGCGTCATCGGTCCGGTCGTCGTCGAGCAGGAACTGCCGCGCCTCCCGAAGGGCTGCCTCGGCGTCCGACCACCGGCTCAGGTTCTGCAGGGTGAAGATCCGGGCATGCAGTGCATAGCACCGCAGGTCCACGTGGTCGTCGGTGGCGTTCAGTGTCTCCAGGGCCCGGTCCACGCAGTCGAGCGCGGACAGGTGTTGCCGCTGTACGGAATGGGTGAGCCACAGATCGGTGAGCGCGTACGCGATGGCGAACGTGTCTCCAGCACTCTCGCCGATCTCCAGTGCGCGGCGCGCGGTGGCGTCCGCGGCTTCCAGCGCGCCCGATCCGGCCCGCTGGAACATCGCCAACGAGCCGAGCAACCGGGCGCGCCAGGCGTCGGGCAGATCTTCCTCCAATGCCTGATCCAGCGTTGCGACCGCCGCGTCGTTGTCACCGCCGCTGAACAGCGCGCGGGCCAGCACCCAGTACATCCGCCCGCGGTCGGCCGGCTCTCCCGACACTGCCAGGGCCTGCCGGGCACGGCCCGCGGCCTTCTCGTGCTCGCCCGCGCCGACCAGGATCTGGGCAAGAGCCGCGCTCAACGCGGCACGGTCACGCTGGTCCGCGACCCCGTGTTCCAGTTCCCGGTCCAGCAGCTCGGCCGCGAGGCGCGGGGCCCTGACCGCCAGCACCGGCGCGGTACGGGCGAGCCAGCGCCGGGCCCAGCGGTCGCCGACGCGGCCCGACTCCAGCAGTTGCTGCGCCACCCGTTGGGGCTCGACACCGCCGATACCGTCCAGCGCCCGGGCAGCGTCCTGGTGCAGCGCAACGCGCAGCGCCGTCGGCATGCCGTCGTACAACGCCTGGCGGATCAGCGGATGCCGGAACGCCATCCGCTGACCGGCATCGACGAGGATCCCGGCTGCGACCGCCTCCTGGAGATCATCGGAGATGTCGATGGTGGACCGGCCCAGGACCGCTGCCACCTCCCCGACCGCGAACTCCCGGCCGAGCAGCGCGGCCACCCGCAGCATGTCGAGCGCGTCGGCCCGCACGAAGCTCAGCCGACTGTCCAGCGCCGCAGCCAGCGACCTCCGGACGGTGCCCAGCGAGGTCTCCCGCAAATCGGCACGCTCGCCGACCGTCACGCCGCCTTCACGCACCAGGGACTCGACCAGCTCCCGCACATACAGGGGATTGCCGCTGGCCTGGGCGGCAAGCTCGACCAGCGCGGGAGCCGGCGGCGCACCGGCGACATCGGACAGCAGATCGCGGATCGCGTCCGGGCCGAGGGGCCCCAACGAGATCGTTGTCGTGGCGTGGCCGCGCAGCGTGGCGCGCAGCTGCCGCATCCCGGATCCGCGGGGCACCGGTCGGAAGGACAGGACCAACAACAACGGCAGGTGCGCGGCGGTCGATGCCAGGCGTCGGCACACGTCCAGCGACGCGTCGTCGGCCCACTGTACGTCGTCGAGCACCATCATCGTCGGCACGGTCGCGCAGTCCTCCTCGACCAGGGTGAGGAGCATCTCGATCATCGCGGCGTGCACGGCGCTGCTCACGAGGAGGTCGGGCCGCTCGGCGCGCGCGAAGCGCAGCATCTCGGCGCGGCGGGCATCGTTCGCGCGCTGCGTGATCTCCAGGCAGTCGCACAGCAATCGCAGCGGCAACGGGTGCGCTGCCTGATCCGCGGTGCCGTGCAGCACCGTGCAGCCGGACTCCTGGCCGGCTGCGGCCGCCGCGGCGACCAGTGACGACTTGCCGATGCCGGGTTCACCCTCGACCAGGACCACGCCGCCGGCGCCGGTTCGCAGCTGTGCGATGGCGTCTCGCAGCACCGCCAGTTCGGCCTCGCGTCCGACAAGATGAGTCGGGAGGCCCAACGACATCGTCGGGTTCCCCCGCCGCACAGGGGGTATCCGGGGTCTACGAGTGGTGTCTCCTGCGCTCGTCATCATTTGACCGCTGTCCCACCGCTTTGCCCATCTTCGACACGGTTTCAACAGAAAGCGTACTGCCGTAGTCGCTGCGTGCCATGAGACGGTAAACCTGTAATGCGGTGAGGAAGTCGGAGACCGGACTGATGATCTTGAATGCGTGATGCTGTCATGGGTCGGGTTGCCGCTGCAGGACCTGAAAACTCCCTCCATCTGCCGTCAGAAGCTGCGGGTAAGTCGCTCCGGGCGCCGTCAGTGCGGCGTGCTCAGCGGACCACGAGCTTGCGGAGCTCCGAGGCGATCTGCTCGGGGGCTTCTTCGGCCATGAAGTGACCGCAGCTGACGGTCGTGTGGGCCAGCTTCGGTGCCCAGGCGGACCAGAGTGCCCGGGCGTCGAAGCCGAGGGCGGCGCCCCAGTCCTGCTGGAGCACGGTGACCGGCATCTCCAGTTGGCTGCCGGAGTTCCTGTCGGCCTGGTCGTGGTCGACGTCGATCTCGGCGGAGGCGCGGTAGTCGGCCACGATCGAGGGCACCGCGTCGCGGCAGGCATCCAGGTAAGCGGCGCGGATGTCAGCGGGAATGGCCTCGGGGTCGCGGGTCCAGATGTCGAGGAAATGACCGAAGAAAGCGTCCGGTGCGGCCGCGATCATCTGCTCGGGCAGGCCCGGGGGCTGGGCCATCAGGTAGAGGTGGAACCCGATGGCGGCTTTCGTTCCGCGCATCACCTGCCACATGTCGAGGGTCGGAAGAACGTCGAGGCAGGCCAGGTGGGTGATGGCGGCGGGATGGTCGAGTCCGGCGCGGAAGGCAACCAGGGCGCCGCGGTCGTGGCCCGCCAGTGCGAACCGCTCGTGGCCGAGCGCGCGGGCCAGGGCGACGATGTCGGCGGCCATGGTTCGCTTGGAGTACACGTCCGGGCCGGTCTCGGCGGGCTTGTCGCTCGCGCCGTAGCCGCGCAGGTCGGGGCAGATGACCGTGTGGTCCGCCGCGAGGTCGGCGGCGACGTGCCGCCACATAAGGTGGGTCTGAGGGAAGCCGTGCAGGAGCACGATCGGGCTGCCCGAGCCGCCGACGGCGGCGTTGAGGGCTATGCCGTCGGCGACCTGGACGCGCTGGTAGTCGAAGCCGGGGATGGTCGGTGCTGCCACGGTGTGCTGCTTTCGTCGGGTGTTCGAGGGTCCGCGGTCGGCGGACACGATCGAGTTTGCCGCGCGCGAATCAGCATCCGATCAGCGCGTACCGTGGCAGGCGGGCAGGGCAAGGTCGGGAGGCGGGGATGGAGCGGATCACCTTCGGTGTGCTCGGGCCAGTGGTCGCGTGGGATGCGGCCGGTGGCGTTCTCGGGCTGAAGGGGCCGCGGCACCGGGCAGTGCTCGCTCGGCTGATCACGGCGCGCCGACGCGTGGTTCCGCTCGCCCACCTCGTGGAGGACCTGTGGGAAGAGCCCGGGCCGGGCGCCGTGGGTGCCGTACAAACCTTCGTCGCCGCGCTGCGCCGCGTCCTGGAGCCGGACCGCCCGGCCCGGGCCCCGGCCCGTCTGCTGGTCACCGAGGGCCCCGGGTACGCGCTGCGGGCAGCACCGGATGCCGTGGATGCCTGGCGGTTCGAGGCGGCCGTCGGTGCCGCCGCGAAGCTGCCGCCCACGCGGGCGCTGGAACAACTGCAGGCCGCGCTGGACATGTGGCGTGGCCCGGCGTACGCGGAGTTCGTCCAGGAGAACTGGGCACGCAGGGAGCGCTCCCGCTTGGCCGAGCTGCGGCTGCAAGCGGTGGAGCAGCAGGCGCAGGCCCGGCTGGCTCTGGGGCTGGCCGCCGAGGCGGTACCCGACCTGGATGCCCACCTGGCCGAGCATCCCTGGCGTGAGGAGGCCTGGCGGCTGCTGGCCCTGGCGCTCTACCGCACGGGCCGGCAGGCGGATGCACTCGCGGTACTGCGCCGGGCCCGCACCATACTGGCCGACGAGCTGGGCCTGGACCCCGGCCCGGAGCTGCGCCGACTGGAGACGGACATCCTCACCCAGGACCCGCGCCTCGACCTGCCGGACGAACCGATGACGGCGGCGGCCCGGCTGTGGACACGGGCGGCCGCGGCCTACGACCGCACGGTCGCCGCAGGCCCGCGGGCCCGGCTGGAGGCGACAGTCGGACTCATCCGCAATCTCGCGGTCACCGGAGGCGGCGGGCTGCAAGCGGCCCTGGAGAACCGCCTGGCGGCCATCACCGCGGCGGAAGAGCTCGGCGACCCGGAGCTGACCGCCCGCGTGATCGGCGCCTACGACGTCCCCGCGATCTGGACCCGCAACGACGATCCGCAGCAGGCGCAGCAGATCGTCGCGGCCGCCGAGCGCACCCTGGCCGCCCTGCCAAGCGGCGGCCCACACGAGTCGGCGCGCTGCCGCCTGCTGGCCATGGTCGCACTGGAGATGCGCGGCACCCGCTCCGCACGCGGCCCGCAGGCCGCACGCGAGGCGGAGGAGATTGCCCGGCGCCTGGACGATCCCACATTGCTGGCGTTCGCCCTCAACGGGACGTTCATGCAGTCCTGCACCCGGGCCGGGCTCGCGCCGAGACGGGATGCGCTCGGTGCGGAGCTGGTCGCGCTGGCCGTCCGGCACGGCCTGGTGACCTTCGAAGTACTCGGCCACCTGATCCAAGTGCAGGCGCGCAGCGCGCTCGGTGACTTCCGGGCGGCCGACGAGCACGCCGCCGCCGCGGATCGTCTGGCCGAGCGCCACGAACGGCCACTGGCGAGTGTCTTCACCCAGTGGTACCGGGCGCTGCGTCTGGCTGCTTCCGGGCAGACCGCACAGGCGGAGGCCGCGTACCGGGCGGCCTCCGCACGGCTGGACGGTGCCGGCATGCCCGGCGTCGAGCACGGCCTGCTGCCCCTCGCCCAGCTGTGCCTGCGCCTGGCCGACGGCGGTACGTCGGCAGCGGCAGCAGCCGGACACGTCGACGCCGATGCGGACTGGGGCCCGTACCGCCCTTGGGCCGAGGCCTTCGTCCCGCTGCGCACCGGCCGCCGCGCCGAAGCCCGGGGGATGCTGCGCGCCTTGCCGGAGCCGCCCGCGGACCTGATGTACGAGGCGCTGTGCTGCCTGGAGACAGCAGTCGCACTGGAACTCGGTGACCGGGTCGCGCTGGAGCGACTCCACACCCGCCTGCTGCCGGCCGCGGGCGAACTCGCAGGTGCGGGCAGCGGCCTGGTCACCCTCGGTCCTGTGGACGGGTGGCTCGCCGCCATCACCGATGCGCTCGACTGACATGCTCGCATGCGGATCCGGCTGTGCGGCTCTCACCTGGCACGTGGTCAGGGGCGGACGTCATGGCCCCGCTGGTGCGCCTTTCTGGACGCCGGCCCGGCGTGCCCGTGTCCGGTGGCGGGGATGCCGACCGGGCGCGCGGAGGGCAGGGCGAGCTCCTGCACCAGCCCGGCCAGCGACCGAGCCCGGGCGGCCCACCGCAGGGCGAGGAAGCCCAGGACCGTGCCGAGGGTGTTGGCGATGACGTCGTTGATGTCCACGGAGCGGCCGTTGCTGAACAGGATGTACGACAGCATCTGCGTCAGCTCGATGGCCAGGCTGATCCCGGCACCGGCCAGAACGGCCCGTCCCGGGGAGGACACGCGGACGGACATCAGGGGCAGCAGCGCCCCCAGCGGCAGCATCATGATCACATTGGGGACGAAGCTGAAGTCCGCGATGATCAGCGGCACCCACTGGACCATCTCGTACCAGGGGGTCTGGTTGGCGTACGTCCCGAACACCACGTGCAGCGGGAAGATTGTCAGCTGGAGGACCGCCGCCGCGTAGAGAGCGCCGCCCAGCCGCAGCAGTGCATGCCTGCCGGTCCAGCCGGGGCTGCCGGCGCGGGCACGCAACAGAACCAGGACGGCGAAGAGGACCAGTGCGGGCACCAGCACCATGGCCGCGGAAACCGTGAAGTCGAGATTGACCATGCGTGTGAACACTTCCCTGTCGTGACAGCCCGTTGCCGTCGTCTCGCCCCGAGTGTCACCGCCTCGCACACCCTCGCGGATCTTCCGCAGGACAGGTTCCGCGGCCGCCCGTTACGACTTTCGGCAGACCGCGACGACCTACCGTGGACGGAGGCCGCACCCCGCACCGCCTTGTTAGGCTCGCCGGTGTGATCGTCCGCTGCAGCTCCTGGTCGCGCGTCCTGGCGTGGACGATCTCCCTGGCAGTACCGCTGGGCGCGCTTGGCCTGCTGGACCACCGGTGGGGTGCGTTCAGCGTCACGGGGTTCGGGGCTCCGCCGCTGGAGGCCGCGCTGCTCGCCGTGCTGGTGGCCCTCCTCGCCCCGCACCTGAGTAGGTGTTTTTGAAGGTAGGTCGAGGGCTGTGGCTCCGGAACAAACTGTTCGGCATTGAGCAGCGGCTCGCGTAGGGTGCCCCGGTCGTCGGACTTGAGAGGCGGGTTGTGGACGTGGCACCCCGGAAAGTAACGCGAGACCAGTTGGCGGGGGCGGCGCGGGCCGCGCTGGGGGGCGGGCGGCGGCTGGATTCGGTCGAGCGGCTCGCGGGCGGCAGCAGGAAGGGCGTGTACCGCCTGACGATGGACGACGCTGCGACGGCGATCGCCTATCTGTGGGAGGAGTCGGAGAACTACTGGCCGACGGCCGAGGGCGACGGCGACCTCACGGACCCGTTCTCACCTGGTGTCGGGCTCGACCTGTTCGAGGCCGCCCACGCGCGGCTGGACGCGCTCGGTCTGCGGGTTCCCCAGGTCTATCTGGTCGACCGCGAGCGCGTTCACTACCCGGCTGACCTCGCGATTGTGGAGGACTTCCCCGGCGAGGACCTGATGGACCTGTTCAACCGGGACCCGCGCGCGGCGGAGTCGGCGATGGCGCGTCTTTCCGATTCCTTGGCGGCGATGCGGAGTTATCGGGCGCCGTCTTTCGGCAAGGTAGCCCTGATCGACGCAGGCGGAATGTCGCGGGCGGTGTCGTGCGAGAAAGCCGCGTTCTACTTCGCGATGGGCTGCCTCGCCGAGGCGGCTTCGCGCGACCGGAGGATCGCGGACGCCCGCGAGCGGCTGGAGGAGCGGTTGCAAGAGCTCGCCGCATCGGTGCGGCCTCGTGCCGAGTACTCGGTCGTCCATGGCGAGTTGGGTCTGGACCACGTGCTGGTGGACCGGGACGGCAATCCCGTTCTGATCGACATCGAGGATCTGATGTACTTCGACGTCGAGTGGGAGCACGTGTTCCTTCAGCTCCGCCATCCCGAGGACCACTATCGGCGGTTGGCGGTGGAGGGCCTCGACGAGGACCGGCTCGCGCTCTATACGCTCACTCAGCGACTGTCGCTGACGGCGGGTCCGCTCCGGTTGCTGGAGGGAGACTTCCCCGACCGAGAGTTCATGCAGGGAATCGCCGAGCACCACTTGAACGAGGCGCTGGCACTGGTCGCGGTGGTTTAGGACGTGGAGCCGGGCATCGCACTGGGCTATTTCACCCAAGCGGTGCGGGGGCTCTTTCGGGTCAGGCGTCGGGTCATCATGGTGATGAGTGCCCAGTTCAGGTGCGCTTCGGAGTGCTGGGGCAGCCGCTCGTAGTCGCGTGCGTTGCGGCGGGCGTTCATGCACCAGCCGATCGTCCGCTCGACCTTCCAACGGCGTGGAAGGACGACGAAGCCCTTGGTGCCCTTGGGCCGGGAGACGATGCGCAGGGTGAGCCAGAGGCGTTCGCGGGCCCAGTCCACGAGGTCGCCGGCGTAGCCGCGGTCGGCCCAGACCTGGGTGATCTGCGGCTGGGTGAGGCGCAGGCGCCAGAACACGTCGCGGGCGGCGTCGCGGTCCTGGATGTCGGCGGGCGTCACCGTGATCATCACGGGCAGTCCGAGCGTGTCCACGGTGATATGTCGCTTGCGGCCGTTGATCTTTTTCGCGGCGTCGTAGCCGCGGCTGTTGCGGCCGACGGTGGAGGCTCCTTTGACCGACTGGGAGTCCACGATCAGCGTCACCGGGTGCGGGCAGCGGCCCTTGCCGGTACGGATCCGGCGGCGGAGCTGGTCACGGATGTAGGTGACGACTCCGGCCCGGTTCCACCGCCAGAAAAACCCGTAAACCGTCTCCCACGGGGGGAAATCCGCAGGCAGAGCCCGCCACTTCGCGCCGTTGTCGACGATGTAGCGGATGCCGTCGACGATCTCCCGCCGCGGCCACTTCTCCGGATGCCCGCCGGTCTTGGTCTGGCAGGCCGGCACCGGCAGGAGGGGTTCCAGGAGTGCCCATTCGGCGACGGAGGTGTCGGACGGGTAGCGGCGGCGACGGGAGGCAACGGGCATGGCGGGCTCGGCAGAGGTGATCGGCTGTGGACGGGGGCTATTTGGAGAGCTGGGCGAGGGTGGCGCGGACGCCGGTGAGCTGGGCGGTGGCGAGCTGGGCCCATTCGTCGTCGGGGTAGCGGGCCAGGTGCGGATCGAGCGTGCCCGTGATCACCCGGGTGAGCCGGCCGAGGATCTGCCGGAACTGCCGCTTGTCGTACTCGATCCAGTCCGCGGGATCGTCGGAGAACATGAACCCGTCGCGGCGGGTCCAGGTGATCGGAGTCAGGTTCTCGGCGGCGACGACGTCGCGGACGTGCCGGATGCCGCGGCCGACCTGCGAGCGGGTCAGGCGGGTGGCGGCCATGAGCTGGTAGATGTGCAGGCCCGCAGGGCGTGCTTCCATCAAGGCGACGCGGACGAGGTCGCCGTAGTGCTCGGCCAGCGGCCGGGCCTCCCGGCGTCGCGGCATGGCCTACTCGCCCTTGAGCAGTTGGACCAGCTGCTCGTCCAGGGTGAACTCGCCGTTGTCGAGGGCGCCTTCGAGCCAGTCCGCCGCCGCGCGGACCCGGCCGATCTGCCGGCGGACGGTCTCGCGCTCGTCCTCGGTGAACTCCTGCCCGCGCAGCTGCGGGACCAGGCGGCCCAGGGTGGCCACGAAGCCGTGGCAGGAGCCGACCAGGTCGAGGTATTCGATGGTGTGCTCGATCTTGCGGACGGCAGGGGTGCGCTCCCGGATCCGGTCGCGTGTCTCGTGCGAGTTGTCGAACTGGGCGCGATTGACGAGCATCCGGGCGGTGTCGTCGCGCATCGTCTTGTGGGCCACGGTAGGACGGCGCAGCAGGTCCGTGGTCACCTGTTGGGCGACGGTGTCGTCCCTGGTCAGCTCCGTGACGACCCGCACCCGTTCGGCCGGGGTGACGTGCTCGGAAACCGCCGGCCGCTTCAGCAGATCGGTGGCAACCTGGGCGGCGACCTCATCGTCGCGGGTCAGGTCGGCCACGGCCTGGACCTTCTCATCGACCGTGACCGGCCGGTCGACCCGCTGGCCGACAACCCGCTTCGCTCCGTCCGGCGTCCACTGCCTTGCTCCGGTGCGCGGGTTGAACGGCGCGTCCTCGATCGCCGCCCACCGCTCGTCCTCGTCCACGACCGACGCGAGGATGCGGTGAACCGTGAACGACACGCCCTCCTTGCGGCGCTTTTCCGGCCACCGGTTGGCGGTGTAACGCCAGTCCTCCACCGTCCGGCGTTCGACGCCGATGTCGTCCGCGAACATCTGCAACGACTCCGTCACGGTGAACAGGTCGTCCGTGCCATTCGGCATCGACCCGCCCACCGCCCTCATCGGCTCGATCTCCAACGCCATGTCACCCAGGGCAAATTGCGAGCGGGCGATCTGCGCGATCAGTTCCTTGGCCTGGGTGACGAGCTGTTCGTAACGCTGCCGGGTGACGTTCCCGATCCGGTCGCTCACGTCGGTCATGATGACCACCGCCCTCACCCGGGTCCGGCCAGCCACCACGACGTGACCGGTTAAAAGGGCGCCGGCCCCGGTCGCTGTCCACCGTGACGCGCGCGCGACACGCCGGGACAGGGCGTGAACCGGGGGCGCTCGAAGCGCACGGGCTTTGCTCTCAACTGCCCTGCAGAACGAGGGGTGTTCGAGGTGTTCCCGAGGCGTTCGGCTAGGGCGTTTCCGTAACGCTGTTCCGCGACGCCTGCCGCTGACGGCAGGCCCGCACCCGGCAACGGTCCGAGCAGTACACCGCAGCCCTCGACCGTTCCACCCCCACCGTCCACGACCGCCCACACACCGGGCACTCCGCATGCTCTCCCCGCTGCATCGCAGCCACCCGTTGCCGGGTCCGCTGAAGCCTCCGCCACCGCCGTGACCTGCACCGACCCGAACAGAACACCGCCTCTGCCGCCATCGTCTGCGGCAGTGGATCACCACACTCCCGGCAGTACCGCCGAGCCGTCCCGCCAGCCCCCACACCACAGATCATCCAGCCGTACCCACCTCACGGCCAGGGATCAAAAACACCTACTAAGTGTGCTGGTCAGGAGTGGGTTCACTCACCCCTGAAACAAACTATTATTGATAGTGTTCGGGGGTGGTGGCCCCGCCCCCGAACCGCAGAAGCCAACACGAAGGGGAGAACACCGCATGACTCAGCAGTTCGCCGAGCGCGCCACGAACGTGGCCCCCACCGGTGCCCGTAACGCCGAACTCGCCGACCTGGTCCGCATCCTGGAGGACCAGAACCGGCGCAAGCTGGACGTGATCGCCCCCGCGTCCGCACTGCGGTTCCGTGAGGGCAACGTGCACGTCGAGGGCGTGGAGTCCCTTCTCACCGAGGACGGCGTGACGGAGGTGGACGGCATCTACCGGCCCACCGCCGTCGCCGACGAGGGGATCGCCGACAAGCTCCGCATCCCGCTCGCCTACCTGCGCCGCATGCGCACCGACAACGTCCCGCTCCTGGACGAGAACGTGAACGCATGGCTGCGCCAGGAGCCGCAGCGCCGGTTCATGCTGCGCGCGTTCCGGGGCGAGAACTGCCCCGGCATGCCGCCCGCCGAGGGCGTGGCCCGCGCGCTGCTGTCCGACAGCTACAAGCTGATGGACAACTTCGACATGCTGCTGGCCGCCCTGGACGGGGTGCAGCAGTCCGGACACCCCACGCGCGTGACCGGCTGTGACCTGACGGACCGGCGCATGTACGTGCGCGTCGAGTCCGAAGCAGTCGCCATCCAGGCCCCCGAGCTGCTGCGCGGCTACCGCTCCCCGTTCGACGGCCGCAGCGGTGACGAACTGCCCGTGATCTCCGCAGGGTTCGTCATCACCAACAGCGAGGTCGGTGCCGGGGCGTACACCATCACCCCGCGCGCGGTCATCCAGGTCTGCCGCAACGGCCTGACCGAGACCAAGGACATCATGCGTGCCGTGCACCTGGGCGGCAAGCAGGACGAAGGAGTCGTGTCCTGGTCCGGGCAGACACAGCGCAAGACGCTGGAACTGATCACATCCAAGACCGCAGACGCCGTCCGCACCTTCCTGTCCCGCGAGTACGTCGAGGCCAAGGTGCGCCAGGTGGAGACGGCCGCCGGTAAGACGCTGGCAGAGCCGACGAAGACCATCGAGCACGTCACCAAGACGCTCAGCATCGGAGCCGAGGCCAAGGACATGATCCTTGCCCACTTCGTCCGAGGCGGTCAGATGACGGCCGGAGGCGTCCTGCAGGCCATCACGTCCACCGCACAGACCCTCACCGACGCCGACCAGGCCGCCGCCCTCGAAGCGCTCGCACTGCCCGCCCTCACGGCCGCCGCCACACACGGCTGACAAAGCCCCCGCGCGGGTCGGCCCCTCCCCCACCCATCCGGCCCGCGCGGGCCCTCACAGCACGGAGCGCTGACGCATCCCGCAGGAACACAGTCCCCCGTGCGGGCAGGCAACCTTCCCCGAGCCCGGCCCGCATGCGGGCCCCAACAGCCCCGAGCACGGAGCGCTCACCCCGCCTCAGGAGCGCGGAGCGCCCCCGCTGGCCCTGCCGCGTAGCGGCAGCGCGACGCGTCGGCGGAGCAGACCGCGCGCCCAGAAGACCCCCACCGCGCCACACGACACGTGCGCCGGCCCCCGGTGCTCACCGCCCCGTCCGCAAGGAGTACCCGCATGCCCGCACGCCCGGAGCTCACCCGCCCCGACGACACCGCCATAGCGGCCGCCATGAGCCGCACCCTGACCGCGCTCACCGCCCTGGTCCAGGCATTCGGCGACGGCGAACACACAATCAACCTCGTGGCCGAGCGCACCGACGACACGTTCGTCCGGGCGCACGCCGACCTCTCATTCGGCACCGCCCCGCTACGCCTGGCCGTCCTGGACGAAGACGACTTCGACGCACTGCGCACGCTGCTGGTGTTCGCACTGGAAGGCAGCACCTTACGCAGCGCCGTCCTGGTCGCCACCACCGCTGCCGAGCCCAACCCGTGCGTGCGGCTGGACCGTACGGAACGGGTGGCTGCACCCCATGGACCCGGCCGAACTCCAGCAGGCCGTCATCCCGTGCCCCGACGTCTCCGCCGTACTGCGCGAGGTCTACGACGCCCCGGTCCTGCCCCAGATCCACGACACCGACGAGGAGAGTCCCCGTGGCTGACAAGCCCGCAGCCACCGCGAAGGACGACAGCACCAGCCCCAGGGACCCCGAGGACATCCCCGCCGGGCAGCCCCTCCCTGGCATCCGGCTTATCGCCTACCGCGTACCTGAGTGGGGGATCTCAGGTTCCTACCTCCCTCAACACCCCGCAGCGTGGGGGCGGATCGGGACGCCGATACGAGGCCACCCCAGACTCAGCGGCCAGCACCCAGCCGATGGTCATTCAGCTGAAGATCGGCGACCGCGACCTGGGTGAGGTCGTCATCGATCCGCTGCGTAAGGCGATCGCGGCTCGTGGCGGGATCGTGCAGACCGCGATCGGACAGGGCCGAGGCTGACGCACTGAGGGGTACGCACTAGGGGCCTGTTCTGAGTTGAGATCACGGCGGGCGAGAGCGCCACTGGCTGATACTGCTTGGACCTGGGCCTAGGGTCAATGCCGTTGCGTTACGGGTCTGGTGGTCTTGGCGTGTGGATCACGACGGCGTCGGTGGCTGTCCGGGTCGGCTGGGGCCAGTGCCGGTGCTCGGCTCTCTTGAGGTGGTAGTTGGACATCTTGCG